>JAWWOM010000286.1:0-6822 GCA_033851655.1 Frankiales bacterium | reverse complement strand
CTAGCTCGGCTGACTCGCGCGGAGCTGGGCCTCGGCCCGCCGCCGGCGTACCCAATAGCTCGCGGAGTGGTCGGTCACGTCGACGACATGCTCCTCCGGCTGGACCGCCTGGACAACGGGGGAGCTCGCCGGCGTCGGCCGGGCCGCGGGGGTCGGCTGGGGCCGTCGCGCCGGGGCGCTCACAGGCTGGGTCTCGAGGTCGAAGTAGCTCAGAGCCATGGCGCACCTTCCTTACTGTCCGTCCGGGCCGAGCCGGGCGGAGGAGCACACAAGCGGTAGAACGACCCCGAACCAGCCGGGATACGGGCTGGTCGCGACAGATTTGTGCCAACGGCGTGATCGATAAACCCGTCCCAGAAAACCTTCATGTACGGCCCGGCTTAGGCTCGGTCCGTGACCCCTCCGGAGGAGACCGCACTGCTGCGCCGGATCCGTTCGTCGGTGATCGGTGACGACGCGGTCATGCCCGGCCCGTACGGGGCCAGGCGGGTCACCTACGCCGACTACACCGCGTCCGGGAGGGGTCTGACCTTCCTCGAGGACTTCATCCGCGAGGAGGTGCTGCCCCGGTACGCCAACACCCACAGCGAGTCCAGCGGGACCGGGCTGCAGACCACGAGGTTCCGTGAGGACGCGCGGCAGATCATCGCCGATGCGGTGGGCGCTGGGGACGACGCCGTGGTGATCTTCTGCGGTTCCGGGTCGACGGCGGCCATCGACAAGCTGGTGTCGGTGATGGGGCTGCGGATCCCGTCCGCGCTCGAGGACCGGCACCGGCTCTCCGAGCACATCCCCGCCGACCAGCGGCCGGTCGTGTTCATCGGACCGTTCGAGCACCACTCCAACGAGCTGCCCTGGCGGGAGTCGATCGCCGACGTCGTGACGATCCCCGAGGATGCGAACGGTCACGTCGACGCGGCAGCACTCGAGCGCGAGCTGCAGCGCTTCTCCGGCCGGCCGCTGCTGGTCGGCTCGTTCTCCGCCGCCAGCAACGTCACCGGGATCGTCACCGACAGCAAGGCGATCTCCACTCTGCTGCACTCGTACGGGGCCCTGGCGTTCTGGGACTTCGCCGCCGCCGCTCCCTACGTCGAGATCGAGATGGCCGGCAAGGACGCGATCTTCCTCAGCCCGCACAAGTTCATCGGCGGCCCCAGCACGCCGGGCGTGCTGGTCGTCCGGCGCGAGCTGCTGGTCAACCGGGTGCCCTCCGTCCCCGGCGGCGGCACGGTCGCGTTCGTGAACCCCAGCGGCCACCAGTACCTCGACGACCCGGCCCACCGCGAGGAGGGCGGCACCCCGGCGATCATCGAGTCGATCCGGGCCGGGTTGGTGTTCCAGCTCAAGTCCGCCGTCGGCATCGACGTCATCCGCGCTCACGAGGAGATGTTCGTCCGCCGCGCGGTCGAGGCGTGGAAGACCGAGCCGGCGATCGAGATCCTCGGCAACCTCGACGCCGAGCGGTTGTCGATCGTGTCGTTCGTGGTCCGGTCGCCCAGCGGCCGTTACCTGCATCACAACTTCGTCGTCGCCGTGCTCAACGACCTGTTCGGCATCCAGGCCCGCGGTGGCTGCTCCTGCGCCGGCCCGTACGGCCACCACCTGCTCGGGATCGACCTCGACCGGTCCGAGGAGCTGACCCGGCAGATAGCCGTTGGCTGCGAAGGGATCAAGCCCGGTTGGGTACGGGTCAACTTCAACTACTTCATCGCGCCGGGGGTCTTCGACTACCTGATCGAGGCGGTACGCCTGGTGGCGCGCGAGGGCTGGCGGCTGCTGCCCGACTACCGGTTCGACCCGGCGAGCGGGATGTGGCGCCACCACCTGGGCCCGGCCGAACCTCCGATGCGGCTCACCGATGTCTCCTACGACGCCGACGGCACCATGCGCTACCCGAGGCATCCGGCCACTGCGGGGGAGTCCGAGCTGGCCGGCTACCTCGAGGAGGCGCGGACGTTGTTCGCTGCGGCCTCCGACGTGGACCTGTCCGAGCATGCCGCGCACGTGTCGGCCGACTTCGATCACCTGCGCTGGTTCGACCTACCGGCCGTCTGCCTGCCCTAGCCCAGCAGGCTCCTCGCGTTGCGCGCGGTCCGGATGATGACGACGGCCCAGGCGGCCACCAGACCGACGTACAGCGCCACCGCTGACCACGAGAACACGTCCAGTCCGGTACGGGCCGCCAGCGCGCTCGTCCCCGTGACAACGGTGCCGACCGGGAACGTGAAGGACCACCACGCGAGACTGAACGGCAGTCCGTTCCGCAGCGTCCTGGTCGTGATGGCCAGGGCGATCCCCAACCACAGCAGGGCGAATCCCCACGCAGCCAGGCCGTAGAGCCGGGCCAGAGGTGCAGCTGACGGGTCGACGCCGGCCAGGCCGTTGGCCGCGGCGATCGACTGACCGATCGGCCCCAGCAGGATCCACAGCGTCGGAACGGCCGCGGCCGCACCGACGCCGTGCTGTGCGAGTCGACCCCAGACGAGGCCGATGACGATGATGCTCGCGACCAGAGAGAGGCCGAACATGCTCCAGCACAAGGAGACCAGCGTCTCGCGCAGCTGACCGGCAGCGAGATGCTCGGCCAGCAGGGCCCCGGTGGTGGCGGACACCATGGGCGGCACGACCGGCATCAGCCAGCCACCGAACGCCGCGTCCGGCGGGTTGTCGTGCCGGGTGAAGGCCACGTACGGAACCAGGGCCGCACAGACCAGACCGCCTGCTGTGCCGAGGATCCACAACACCCAGTCGATCACCAAGGCGGCGTTGAGGCCGATGAGATCTCGGCCGAGCAGCAACGTGCCTGCCCCGACGGTCAGCACGGCCATCGCGGGAGCGCCGTAGAAGTGGCCGACTACCCGGTCGTTGAGGTAGGACCGCGCCTGCGCCGGCTGCAGCACCCAGTGTGCAACGGTCGCCGCCGTGAGAGCAATCAACATCACCGCTGCCAGAACCCATACGCCCAAGGCAAAGGTGTGCAGTCCCCGCACCTGATGGGGAAGTGAGGCCGCCGCCGTGGCCACGATGCCCGTACCCATCACGGAGGCGAACCAGTTGGGCCCGAAGGTCACCGGCCGGGTCGGTTGCGGCCGGATCAGGGGCCGCTCAAGGATCATTGTCATGTTCCCAGCCTGCGTCGGCCCGACGAGCACGGGTAGGCGCGGCGTCGTGATGGACTCATAACCAACGCTGATGTCGTGACATAGAGTTGACTGATGAGCCTCACCCACGTGCCTGACCTGGACTCGCTCGAGCTGCTGATCCGGGTGGCGGCCACCGGCAGCCTCGGCCAGGCCGCGGTCGAGCACGGCATCAGCCAGCCGGCGGTTTCGGCCCGGGTCCAGAGCATGGAGCGGCTGGTGGGCTTCCCGCTGGTGTCCCGAAGTGCGCGCGGGTCGACGCTGACCGCCGAAGGAGCGCTGCTTGCCGACTGGGCACGCGAGGTGCTGCATGCTGCTGACGTCCTGGGTGCGGGCATCGCCTCGCTCCGGCACGACCGGCTGACCAGGCTCCGGGTGGCGGCGAGTCTCACCGTCGCGGAGTACCTCCTGCCGCGCTGGCTGGTCCGGCTCGCCGCGAGTCACCCGGACACGGCGGTACGGCTGTCCGCGATGAACTCGGCCGAGGTGGCGGTCGCGGTCCTGAACGGCGACGTGGACCTCGGGTTCGTCGAGGGGCCGAGGGTCCCCGCCGGGCTCGACTCCCAGGTGGTCGGTCGTGACCAGCTCGTGGTCGTCGTTCCGCCGGCGCATCCCTGGGCCCGGCTGCGTCGACCGCTGGACCCGGCGACGCTCGCGCACACCCGGCTGGTCCAGCGTGAGCCGCTCTCCGGCACGCGGACCGCGCTCGAGCTGGCGCTCCGCTCGCACGCACCCTTGGCCGCGCCGCTGCTCGAGCTGTCCTCGACCAGCGCGGTTCGTGGAGCGGTCGCCGCCGGAGCCGGCCCGGCGGTGCTGAGCGACCTCGCCGTACGGGACGACGTCGCTGCCGGGCGGGTGGTCGCCGTACCCGTACGGGATCTGGACCTCTCGCGGTCGCTGCGGGCGGTGTGGCCGCGCGGGCAGCGGCCGACCGGATCGGCTCGCGACCTGCTGACCATCACCCGGACCACGGAGCTGCGCGGGTCGGTGGGCCGGTCGAGAGCACAGGACGGCAAGATGGCCCCATGAAGGTTGTCGTCCCCTGGCCCGTGGCCGACCAGCAGTCAGCGCCGATGCCCGACGGCGTCGAGCTCGTGCCGTGGATCGACGGCGACCCGCCGGACGACGCTCTCGACGCCCCGTTCATGATGGCGCCCTACTCCGCCGGCCGGCCCGGCCGGCTGGCCAGGTTCACCGGCCTGCAGGTCCTGCTGAGCCAGAGCGCCGGCGTCGACTGGGTCATCTCGCAGGTCCCGGACGGGGTGGTGCTCTGCGACGCCAGCGGGGTCCACGACCGCAGTACCTCCGAGTGGGTGCTCACCGCGATCCTCGCCTCGATCCGCGAGATCCCACGGTTCGTCCGGCAGCAGGACGAGCATCTCTGGCAGTCCAAGGACACCACAGAGCTGGCCGGCCGCCGGGTCCTCATCGTCGGCTACGGCTCGATCGGCTCGGCCATCGAACGCCGACTGGCCGGGTTCGAGGTCGAGATCACCAAGGTGGCCCGCCGGGCCAGAGCCGGTGTGCACTCCATCGACGAGCTGCCGGAGCTGCTCCCGTACGCCGACGTCGTCGTGGTCATCGTGCCGCTGACCGACGAGACCCGCGGCCTGGTGGACGCCGGCTTCCTGGCCCGGCTGCCGGACGGCGCGTTGCTGGTCAATGCCTCCCGCGGTCCGGTGGTGGACGCCGGCGCGCTGCTGGCCGAGCTGCACAGCGGCCGGATCACCGCCGCCGTCGACGTGACCGAGGAGGAGCCGCTGCCGGCGGACAATCCGCTCTGGAGCGCGCCGGGTCTGCTGCTCACGCCGCACGTCGGTGGCGACACCACCAACTACCGCGGCCGGCTGCACAGTCTCGTACGGGACCAGGTCGTCCGTCATCTCGCCGGTGAGCCGTTGGTGAACGTCGTCCAGGACGGCTACTGACGGAATCGGCCGGACCCGCACCACGTTTCCCGGGTGTTGCCCTGTCCCCGCACCGGAGGAGCCCACGCGTGAGCATCTACGACATCCCACTGACGACGTTGTCCGGAGATCCGGCGACCCTTGCCGAGCACAAGGGCGAGGTGCTGCTCATCGTGAATGTCGCCTCCAGGTGCGGGCTGACCCCGCAGTACGCGGGCCTCGAGCGGCTGCAGGAGCGGTTCGCGGACCGGGGGTTCAGCGTCCTGGGCTTCCCGAGCAACCAGTTCGGCGGCCAGGAGCCGGGGTCGGCCGAGGAGATCGCGGAGTTCTGCTCGGCGACGTACGGCGTGACCTTCCCGATGTACGCGAAGATCGTCGTCAACGGTCCGGACCAGCACCCGTTGTACGCCGAGCTGACCGCCACCCCCGACGCTGCAGGCGTTGCCGGCGACGTGCAGTGGAACTTCGAGAAGTTCCTCGTCGGCACGGACGGTGAGACGCTCGCCCGGATCCGGCCGAAGACGGCGCCCGAGTCCGACGAGGTGGTCTCTCTCATCGAGTCCCACCTGCCGGGACAGGCCTGATTTCCCGTTCGGCCTTGATCGGCGCGGACGTAGCATGGGGCGGCCCGCCAAGAGAGGTAGCCCCGACGTGACCGACCAGACCCCCACCGTCGACCACAAGCCACGCAGCCGCGACGTCACCGACGGCATCGAGAAGGCCGCCTCCCGCGGCATGCTCCGTGCCGTGGGCATGGGCGACGACGACTGGGTCAAGTCGCAGGTCGGCGTCGCGTCGTCCTGGAACGAGATCACGCCGTGCAACCTCTCGCTCAAGCGGCTGACCCAGCGGGTCAAGGACGGGGTGCACGAGGCCGGCGCGTTCCCGTTGGAGTTCGGCACCATCTCGGTCTCCGACGGCATCTCGATGGGCCACGAGGGCATGCACTTCTCGCTGGTCTCCCGCGAGGTCATCGCCGACTCCGTCGAGGTCGTGATGAGCGCCGAGCGGCTCGACGGCTCCGTACTGCTCGCGGGTTGCGACAAGTCGCTGCCCGGCATGCTGATGGCGGCCGCCCGGCTCGACCTTTCGTCGGTCTTCCTCTACGCGGGCGCCACCCTGCCGGGCAAGCTCGACGGCGAGGACATCACGATCATCGACGCGTTCGA
Organism: Frankiales bacterium; assembly: GCA_033851655.1. GTDB lineage: Bacteria > Actinomycetota > Actinomycetes > JAWWOL01 > JAWWOL01 > JAWWOL01. Next base: position 606 of record JAWWOM010000286.1, on the reverse strand, counting down.
GGGCGTCGGTGCCTGCATGGCCGGGCGCATCTCGCGCGAGCGCCTCGACGAGATCGAGCGCAACATCTGTCCCGGCGAGGGCGCCTGCGGCGGCATGTACACCGCCAACACGATGGCCTCGGCCGCCGAGGCCATGGGCATGTCGATGCCCGGCTCTGCCTCGCCGCCGGCACCCGACCGGCGCCGCGACGAGTACGCGGTCGCGTCCGGCCACGCGGTCGTCGGTCTGCTCAACGCCGGCATCACGGCCCGGCAGATCATGACCAAGGAGGCGTTCGAGAACGCCATCACCGTGGTGATGGCCCTCGGCGGCTCGACCAACGCGGTGCTGCACCTGCTGGCCATCGCCCGTGAGGCCCGCGTGGACCTGACCCTCGACGACTTCAACCGGATCGGTGACCGCACCCCGCACCTCGCCGACGTCAAGCCGTTCGGCCGGTTCGTGATGACCGACATCGACGGCATCGGCGGCATCCCGGTCGTGATGAAGGCGTTGCTCGACGCCGGCCTGCTGCACGGCGACTGCCTCACCGTGACCGGCAGGACGGTCGCCGAGAACCTCGCGCACATCGCCCCGCCGGACCCCGACGGCAAGATCATCCACGC
>JAWWOM010000269.1:0-11454 GCA_033851655.1 Frankiales bacterium | reverse complement strand
CGGGCCTGGCCTGATGGCTGGCGTCAACGGGCTGTTCCTCGCCACGATCATGTACAAGTCCCGACTGGTGCCCCGCATCATCCCGACCCTCGGCCTCATCGGCGCCCCGCTCATCCTGATCTCCGACGTCGGCACCATCTTCGGTGGCTGGGACCAGCTGTCCGCAGCCGGAGTTTTCCTGGGCGCTCCGATCGCCTTCTGGGAGTTCTCCCTCGGCTGCTGGCTGACCTTCAAGGGCTTCAAGCCGGCGGCACTGACCGCGACCAACACCCCGGCCGTGAGGACCCTCGACGCGCTCCCGGTCGGCTGAGCCCGAGGCTCAAGGGGCGGCCCCCGGAAACGGGAGCCGCCCCGCTCGGCTGTCCCAGCACCGACCCGGATCAGGGCTTGGCGGCGATCACGTACCGGAAGACGTTGTCCTGGCGGAGCTCCCCGTCCGGCTTGCGGTCCGCCTCGAGGACGTCGGTCATGGTCGCCCGTACGGACTCTGCTCCGGCCACGTCGATGATCTTCTGCAGCGGGCCGGCCGACGTGTGCGACAGCCACGCGTGGTCCATGTCCCGGAACGCGAACGAGCAGACGACCTCGCCACCGCCGCGCACCTCGAGACCGGCCTTCTCGAGCAGGTTCTCGACGACACCCGGGTCACTGCAGCCCAGCGGCGCCGCCGTTCCCGGCGGTGGCGGTGCCAGGGAGCGCAGCCGCGCGAACAACCCCTCGGTCTCGCAGCGTTGCGGGTCGCCCCAGATGCCGATAGCCACCTTCCCACCAGTACGGCAGACCCTGGCCAGCTCGGCGACCGCGACCGCAGGATCCACGGCGTACTGGATCGAGTTGAAGGCTGTCACGACGTCGAAACTGCCGTCCGGCCAAGGCAATGCGTCGATGTCGCCGACCCTGAGGTCTGCCGTGGGCACCCTGCCCCTGGCCACGTCGAGCAGCCGGTCGGTGGCGTCCAGCCCGGACACGGTCGCGCCGTGGTCGGCGGCCACCCGCAGGGCGAGGCCGGCGCCGCAGCCGGCGTCGAGCAGCTCCACCCCCGCCAGCGGCGCGAGCGCCTGCATCGTCGCGGTGTAGAGCCCGCGCATCTGCGGCTCGAGGGTGACGGCCCAGGCCTGGACGTGCCGGCCCCAGAGCCCGCTCTGCACGGTTGCTGACCCCATGATGTGCCTCCTTGGTCGTGGTTGTCTTCGGGAGGCCATCGTCAGCGGGAGGAAGGCTCGGCCACATCCGTAGTAGCCCCGGATCCGGGGCGGGCGAACAATGCAGTCGTGGACGATCCGGGACTCGCCGATGCCGGTGTGTCGGCGCGCGAGGCGGAGGTTCTCGACCTGCTCGGCGACGCGCTGAGCCACGCCGAGATCGCCGCCCGGCTCGTCCTGTCCGTGCGGACGGTGGAGAGCCACGTCGCCGCGCTGCGCCGCAAGCTGAAGCTCGACGACCACCGCTCGCTCGTCCAGCTCGCGGTCAGCCGGCGCGGCCAAAGGCGAGCCGCGGCTCGGCTCCCGGCACCACTCACCTCCTTCGTCGGGCGGACAGCCGAGCTGGCGGAGCTGTCGCAGGCCCTGCGGGAGGCGAGGCTGGTGACCGCCGTCGGGCCCGGCGGCGTCGGCAAGACCCGGCTTTCGATCGCAGCGGCCCAGCGGATGGCGGAGACGTTCCCCGACGGCAGGTGGTACGTCGACCTGGTGCCGGTGACAGAGGCGGCCGCCCTCCCAGCTGCCATCGTCGGTGCCCTCGGCCTCGCCGAGGCCTCAGGACGCACGCCGGAGCAGGTGCTGGTCACTGGGATCGGTGACCGGAAAGCCTTGCTGCTGCTGGACAATTGCGAGCACCTGCTGGATGGCGTGGCCATGTTGACCGAGCGGCTGCTCACCCAGTGCCAGCACCTGGTCGTGCTCGCCACCAGCCGCATCCGCATGGTCGTGCCGCACGAGCGGGTCTATCGGGTGCCCAGCCTCTCGGTGTCGCCCGACGGTGCAGGCGACGCCACCGACCTGTTCCGCGAACGTGCGACAGCCGCCGGCGGGTCGGCTGCCGATACGGCGGACCTGCCGCGTACCGCAACGTTGTGCCAGGCCCTCGACGGTTCCGCGCTCGCCATCGAGCTGGCGGCCGCCCGGCTTCCGTCCCTCGGTTGGCAGGCCCTGACCGCAGGGCTCTCCGACCGGATGCGGCTGCTTGCTGGCGGTTCCCGTCAACAGCAACGGCAGCAGTCCCTGGAGCAGACCCTGGACTGGAGCTACCGGCTGCTGACCGACGTCGAGCAGGCGGTGCTGCGCCGGGTGTCAGTCTTCGCCACCCCGTTCAGCGCCGCAGCCGCGCAGCAGATCTGTGCCTTCGCCGAGATCGAGCCGGCCGCCGTACCAGCGGCTCTCAGCCGGCTGAGCGACCACAACCTGATGGTGCCGACGACCGGTGCGGACGGGCAGCGCTGGTTCGCCCTCGAGACGATCCGGCAGTACGGGGCCCGGCAGCTGGAGCAGGCCGCGGAGCAGGAGGTGTACGAACGGCACCTGCGCTGGTGCCTGGAGACGGCAGCGCGGCTGGACGCGGAGACGCGGGACGGTCAGCAGTGGCGGGTGGCCTTCGACGCGGTCGCCGACGACTTGCGGGCGGCGCTCGGCTGGGCAGCCGACCGGCAACCGAAGCCGGAGCAGGCCGGGCCGCTCGCCCTCATCGCGGCCCGGCTGCTCTTCCTGCGCGGTCGCCCGGCCGAGTCGCAGCGACGGTACGAGTCGGCAGCCTCGCTGACGGACGACCCGGCGGCCCGCGCCGGTGCACTCGCCCGCGCAGCGGCTGTCGCCAAGTGCCGGGTCGACGCCCCGGCAGCACTACGCCTGGAGCGCTCGGCCGCCGACAATGCCCTCGCCGCAGGCGATCTGGTGTCGGCAGCGGTCACGACGGCCCGGGCCGCCGAGCTGGTCAGCCGGTTCCGGGGGATGTTCGCCGAAGGCAAGGACGAGCAGCTCTTCGAGGAGCTGATGGCGCGGGCCGACGAGCTCGGCGGCGGTCACCTGCGCGCCGAAGCAGCCATCCTCAGCGCGAGAGCGAACGACAGGAACCCGACGCCGGCCGGCCCCACAACCGTTGTGCAGCAGGCACTCGAGCGCGCGCGAGAGGCCGGCGACCCGGTCATCGAGAGCGCAGCTCTCGACGCACTCACCCTGGCGCAGACGTTCGGTCACGACGTCGTGGCGGCCGGCACGACGGCGCGGCAGCGGGTGCTGCTGCTGGCCGACCTGCCGCTGCAGCCGGAGGTGGCCCTCGAGCTGAAGGATGCCCTGCACGTGGCGGTCTTCACCTGTCTCGGCGCGGGAGACCTCCCCGCCGCCCTCCGCTACGCGCAGTCGCACCAGGCCCTGCCGTTCCTGCAGGAGGAGCAGCACCTCGCGGCGGACGAGCTGCTGGCCCCGTACGCCCTCAGCGGCCGGTGGCACCAGCTCGACCTGGCCTGCGCGGTGTTCGCCGACGGCTGGCGCGCGGCGGGACGCCCCGTCGGTCCGGGTCGCGCCCTCGGGCCGGCCGCCGCAGCCATGGTCCTCGGGATGCGCGGCGACGACGCGGCAAGGAGGGAGTGGCTGGGCATCCTCGCGACGATGCACGACGTCGACCTGGCGGACGCTGGCGTCGGGACCGGCTATGGCGAGGTGTTCGACGCCCTGCTGGCACTGCACCTGGATCGGCCTGACGAGGCGTTGCGCCGGCTCAGTGCACCGGCGACCGGCTTCTACGGGCAGGTGTTCAGCCAGTGGTCAGCCGCGCTGACGGTCGAGGCCGCCGCGCTGACCGGAACAGCCGACGAGAGCGCACTGTCCGCCGCGGCCGACGCGGTCGCCGGCAACCCGGTCGCCGCCGCGCTGGTACGCAGGGCTGCTGCACTGGCCGCCGGTGACCGGACCGGCGTCATCGCAACGGCCTCAGCGTTCGAGCACGCGGGCTGCCGCTACCAGTCAGCGCGGACCCTCCTGCTCGCCGGTGGTCCCGACCGCGATGCCGGACTGCTGGCGATGCAGGCGCTCGGCTGAGTCCCGTACGACGGCACGTATCTCCGGACCCGGCGAGCGCTCTGTTCCGTGGCACGCGGCGGAGCTCAGCAGGGTCCGGGGAGGCAGCGATGAGCGCAGGCAGCGCAGGGAGCACCCGAAGGCAGTTCCTTGCCCGGGCGGGCGTGGCGGGCGCAGGAGGTGCAGTCGCCGGCGGTCTGGGCGGGCTGCCCGGCCTGCTGGGAACCGCATCGGCAGCCCCGAGCGGGTGCCCGATGCACGGCAACGCGGTCGCGTCCTCCGCGACGTTCGGCCGGATGTTCCCCGACCTGCCGCCGTTCGCGCAGGACGGCCCGGAGCTGCGCGCCGCGCTGCTCGAGATCGGCCGTCCGGGCGGGATGCTGGACGCCAACGACAACCTGTTCGGGCCGGGCGGAGGCCCGGTGACCCTGATCACCGACCCTTCGCTCAGCCTGGTCAACCGCAACAACCCCACCCACACCGCCGGCGTGACCTTCGTCGGCCAGTTCATCGACCACGACCTGACGTTCGACGCCACGTCGAAGCTGGGCGTCAAGGCGGAACCGACGACGTCGCCCAACGGCCGTACGCCGCGGTTCGACCTCGACTCGCTCTACGGTGCCGGCCCGATGATGCAGTCGGAGCTCTACGACCCCGCCAACCCGGCCAAGCTCAGGCTGGAGAGCGGCGGGCTGTTCGAGGACCTGCCGAGGCATCCGGACCACACCGCCGTGATCGCCGACTTCCGCAACGACTCCAACCTCATCATCAGTGGCCTGCACGCGGCCTTCGCGAAGTTCCACAACAACGCCGTGGACCACGTGACAACCGCTGGTACGGAGCCGATCGACGCCTTTCTCGAGGCGAGGCGGCTGACCACCTGGCACTATCAGTGGTTGGTGGTGCACCAGTTCCTGCCGCTGTTCGTCGGCCAGCAGACGGTCGACGCGGTGTTGCACAGCCGGCGCCGCTGCTACCGTCCGGAGGCGCAGGCGTTCATCCCGGTGGAGTTCTCCGGTGCCGCATACCGCTTCGGGCACAGCATGGTCCGGCCCTCGTACCGCGCCAACCTCGCCGGGGACAACGGTGCCGCCTTCTTCGGGCTGATCTTCGACTCGCGGATCCAGGTCGGTGACGGCGAGGTGCCCACGACCGAACCGGAGGACCTGCGTGGCGGCTACCGGGCGCCGCGACGGTTCATCGGCTGGCAGACGTTCTTCGACTTCGGCGGCCAGCACACCGCTGCCGTACGACCGAACAAGCTCATCGACACGGTGCTGTCCACGCCGTTGTTCGGTCTGCCGCTCAGTGCGATCGCGCACCTGAACGGCGATGCCGGTACGACGGCACTCCCCCAGCGCACGTTGCTCCGCCACCTCACCTGGTCCCTCCCGTCCGGTCAGCGGGTCGCCCGCCGGCTCGGCTTCACGCCGATGCACCGTGCGGACTTCGCCGACCTGGCCGGGTTCGGTCAGGATCTGGACACCTCGACCCCGCTGTGGCTCTACGTGCTGCGCGAGGCGCAGCTGGTCAACGGCGGCCGCTACCTGGGGCCGGTCGGCGGCCGGATCGTGGCGGAGGTGCTGCTCGGGCTCGTGCAGGCCGACCCGACCAGCTACCTGCGCGCGCAGCCCGGCTGGACCCCCACGCTCGGGGCGACCTCCGGCCCGTACACGATGGCTGAGTTCCTGACCTTCGCCGGCGTAGACCCCGCCAGCCGGGGCCAGTAGGAACCCAGGAGAATCGGGTTCACCCCTGCCGCCTTCCGGCCGATATCCCGGGGAGGCCCGCCACCGTCGGCGTGCCCAGAGGGAGGGCGGCGATGGGCAGCGGGGGTACGGTTCCGGCGATCGGAGTCCTCTCACCCCTGGTGAGCGGCTTCTACTTCGGCGGCATCCTCGACGGCATCGCCGGCGCGGCCGCCGAGGCCGGGTTCACCACGCTCGCCTTCCAGTGCCTCCCAGCAGGCGTCACCGCCGCCGATCATCACAACGCCCCGCAAGAGCTCATGCGGCCGGTGGGCTGGGCCAAGGTCGCCGGCTTCATCTCGATCGTGCAGGCGGCCAGCGACGCCTCGCTGCGCACCATCCAGGCCTCCGGCACGCCCGTGGTCCTGGTCTCGCACGAGGTCGAGGGACTGAGCTGCCCGATCGTGGTGCCGGACAACGCCACCGGCGTACGGGCAGCCGTGCAGCACCTGATCGACCATGGGCACCGGGACATCGCGTTCGCCGCGATGATGGCCCAGCCCGACATGCGGGAGCGCTTCGCCGCCTATCGAGCTGCGCTCCAGGAGAACGGCATCGAGCCGGATCCGCGGCTGCTGTACGAGACCGGCGACACCCTGGTCACCGGTGGGGCAGCCGCTGCGGTCGCCATGCTGGCAGCCGGTCTCCCGTCGACGGCTGTGGTGGCCGGCACCGACCTCAACGCCCTCGGCATCCTGGAGGCCCTCTCGGCCGCGGGGGTGAGCCTGCCGGCCCAGCAGGCTGTTGTGGGGTTCGACGACATCGAGGACGCCGGCTACACCCGGCCGGTCCTGTCGACCGTCGCCCAGGACTTCGGCGGCATCGGCCGGCTGGCCCTCGAGCTGCTGCTGCGCCAGGTCGGTGGCGAGCAGGTCCCGGCCGACCACTACAAGCACCCGACCCGGTTCGTCGCGCGGCAGTCCTGTGGTTGCCTGGGGGCCCAGTCGCCGACGGCCGTTCCTGCGGCAGCTTCCGGTGGGCCGGCCGACGCGTCAGGGCTGGCCACCCGGCCGCTGGCCGCCGCGCTGATCGGGCTGCCGGTCACGGAGGAGGACTGGCACGTCAGCGGTGCTGACAACGAGGCAGCGCTCGCGGGCTTCGGCGAGGCCTTCACCGTTGCCCTGGCCTCCAACGACCCGGACGACCGGAACAGCCTGCGCACCGCGAGTGAGCGGCTGTGGCCGGTCGTGCGGGCGCTGGACAACCTCGGCGAGGTGACCGGCCTGCTGCGCACCGGCGGCCGCGACTGGCTGGCAGCGGCGGCAGCGGCGACCGATGGCGCACGGTTGGAACAGCTGCTGCTGGAGACGACCATCGCGCTCTCCTCCGAGCAGGGGCGGGAGCAGTTCGCCCGCCGCACGATGCTGCTCGAGTCGCTGACCACGCAGTACTCCATCGGGATGGACCTGCTCCGTAGTCACCAGCAGGACCCGACAGCGCTCGGCTGGCTCGATCGCACCGCGGTCAAGGCGGGCGTGCTCGCGCTTTTCGAGCAGGACCAGGACGCGCTGACGATCCGTGGGACCTACGATCCCGGCAACGGGATGACGGAGCTGCTCGACCAGGCGATCGACGAACCCGACTTCCCGCCGGAGGCGCTCCTGCGGATAGCTGCGGCCAACCCGGGCGACGTGGTGGTGGTGGTGCCGGTGACCAGTGGCGGCCCGGTCCAGGGCCTGCTCGGCGCTGTCGCGCCCGTGGTCATGCGCGATGCCACCGGGCGGGAGACGTTCAACCAGTGGGCGGCGCTGCTCGCCGTGGCCCTGGACCACCAGCAGGTGCTGACCTCCCTGCGCGAGCAGCAGACCTCGCTGGCCGAGTCCCTGTCCCGCGAACAGGAGCTCGCAGACGACATCCGGCGCAGCGAGCAGCGGTACGCGCTGGCAGCAGCGGCGGCGAACGACGGTCTCTGGGACTGGGACCTCGGCAGCGGGGCGGTCTACTACTCCGACCGCAGCCGCGCTGTTCTCGGGGCAGGAGAGAACCACCTCGGGAACGGCATCGAGTCGTGGCTCGGTCGCGTCGTGCCCGAGGACCGTACGGGGCTGGACCTCGCCATTGCCTTGCAGCGCAAGGGATCCGGCAACCCGCTGGAGTACGAGCACCGCATCCGGACCGACTCCGGCGAGATCCGCTCGGTGCTCTGCCGCGGCCTCGCCGTCATCGACGACGGCCTGGTCACCCGGATGGTCGGCAGCTTCACCGACGTCACCGACCGGCGCGAGCTCGAGGACCGGCTGCGCCGCCAGGCGTGGTACGACAGCCTGACCTCGCTGCCCAACCGCGCGTTGCTGCTCGACCGGCTCGGGGTCGCGATGCGCCGCCGGTACCGGCAGCCGGAGCACCGGTTCGCCGTGCTGTTCATCGACCTCGACGGCTTCAAGATGATCAACGACAGCCTGGGTCATGTGACCGGCGACAAGCTGCTGGTCGGGGTTGCCCAGCGACTGCTCGCCTTCGTCCGCACCGGCGACACCGCGGCTCGGATCGGCGGCGACGAGTTCGTCGTGCTGCTCGACGACCTCAGCCGCACAGCCGACGTCCCCAGCGTCACCGAGCGGTTGCTGGACATGCTCGCGGTCCCGTTCGACATCGACGGCCACCGGGTCGCCGTCACGGCCAGCATCGGCATCGCGACCGCCCTCTCCGAGTACGAGAGCGCGGAGGACATGCTGCGGGACTCGGACATCGCGATGTACCGCGCCAAGTCCCGCCAGCGCGGCGGGCAGGCCACCTTCGACGCGACCATGCGGGCCAACCTGGTCAGCCGGATGTCGACCGAGTCGCAGCTGCGGCAAGCCGTCGACGACGGCAGCTTCGCCCTGCACTACCAGCCGATCGTCAACCTGGCCGACCGCCGGATCACCGGCTTCGAGGCGCTGATCCGCTGGCCGGTGGAGCGGGACGGGCAACAGCTGCTGGTGCCGCCGGCCGAGTTCCTGCCGATCGCCGAGGAGACCGGCCTGATCGTGCCCATCGGTCGCTGGGTCGTCGCGGAGACCTGTCGGCAGATCGCGAAGTGGCGCCTCGCCGGCGACCCCGCCGGGAGGGTGCCGGTCAGTGTCAACCTGTCGCACAAGGAGTTCTGGCACGCGGGGCTGCTGGACCACCTCGACAGCACGCTGGCCGAGGCGCGGCTCGAGCCGCAGGCGCTGGTGCTCGAGATCACCGAGGGCGTCATCATGGACAACGCCCACCGCGCCGAGGCCCTGCTGGACCAGATGCACCAGCGCGGGCTCCCCGTACACATCGACGACTTCGGTACCGGCTACTCCTCGCTGGGGGCGCTGCACCGGTTCCGGATCGACGCGCTGAAGATCGACCGGTCCTTCGTCGTCGCGATGTCGGGCGGCAAGCGCAGCGCCGAGCTGGTACGCACGATCGTCGCCATGGGCGAGAGCCTGGGCCTCGGCGTGATCGCGGAGGGCATCGAGCAGCAGGCGGAGGTCGCCATGCTCGAGCAGTTCGGCTGCCGGCTGGGCCAGGGCTACCTGTTCTCGCGGCCCCTGCCCGCCGCAGCCATCGCCGGGCTGTTCGAGCCGGTCACGGTCCGATAGCTGTCCGGGCCGGTCGTTGGAGTGGCTCCCGCGCATGGACTCGAACCATGAACCTGCCGATTAACAGTCGGCTGCTCTGCCAATTGAGCTACGCGGGACCGTGCCGTCCTCCAGCCGCCGGGACCTTGCGGAACCCCGGCGCCTTCGGACCGACGACCACCCTACTGTATCGAGATCGGCACCCGGCGGCCGTACGATGGTCCGCATCGCAGGCGTCCCGACGTCCCGTTTCAGGAGGCAGCTGCCATGCGCTACAAGTTGACGTTCGCGGCCGGGTTCGCCGCCGGCTACGTGTTGGGCACCAAGGCCGGCCGCAAGCGCTACGAGACGATCACCGACGGCGTACGGCGGCTGATCGACAGCCCTGCCGTGCAGGAGACTGCCGGCGTGCTCCAGGCCCAGGCCAGCGGAGCCATGGCCACCGCCAAGAGCTCCGTCACCGCCAAGCTGAACGAGAAGGTCGGCGACAAGGTCAGCGCCCGGTTCGGCGGCGGCCACGGCTTCAGGCACGGCACCTCCCATGCTGCCCACGGCCACAATGGCTCGGCCGGCTCGGCCGGCTCCTCAAGCGCCACCGGCCCTGACGCCGAGAGCGCGCCTCCCTATCCGGCGGCCGGCCACGAGGAGTTCGGCGGCGACGCCTGATCGTGGCTGTTTGCCGTGCCCGTGGACAGGGGTAGTCCGCCTGCATGGCTATCAACCCCCGCCACCCGATCCCCGACCCTGCGGACCCGTTCGAGGAGGCCGGCCTGCCGGCCACCGATGACGCGCTGCCCGGCAAGCTGATCACGGGTGACGTCCAGGACGACGTGGTGGTGCCGACCGACCATCCGACCTACGTCGACTCCTACGGCACCACCGATCTCGAGGCCGAGCTCGGCGAGCCGCTCGGCCTCCGGCTCTCGCACGAGAACCCCGACGTCCTCAGCGAGCTGGACAAGCCGTGGCAGGACGACGGCGACAACTCCGACGATGGCTATGGCCAGCCGGTCGGCCGGCTGGTGGCCGAGGACGAAGGCGCCCACGGCGACGAGGACCCGGACCTCTACGCCGACGACGTCGGCACCGACCTCGGCGGCTTCTCCGCCGAGGAGAGCGCCATGCACATCGACCCCGAGTCCTAGCTGACGGCGGGTGACGAGGTGCCCAGGCTGCGCCGGTCCGACGTGACGGCCGCGGGACTGCAACGCCACCGGCGCGGCAGGCGCTGGTGCTACACGGCGGCCGACGGTTCCGAGATCTGCGACCCGACCGAGATCGCCCGTATCGAGGCGCTGGTGATACCGCCGGCGTGGCGGGATGTCTGGATCTCGCCCCACCCCAACGGGCACATCCAGGCACTGGGTACGGACGCCGCCGGCCGGCGGCAGTACCTCTACCACCCGCACTGGCGCCGGCAACGGGATGCCGAGAAGTTCGACCGGGTGCTGCTGATGGCCGAACGGCTGCCCGAGGTGCGCGGTCGGCTCGAGGCCAACCTGGGCACGAACGGGCTGACCCGCGAGCGGGTGCTCTCGGCCGCCGTACGCCTGCTGGACCTGGGCTTCTTCCGGATCGGCAGCGAGGAGTACGCCGAGGCCAACCACACCTATGGCCTGGCGACCCTGCTCAAGGAGCATGTGACGGTCTCCCGGGACCGCATCATCACGTTCGACTACCCGGCCAAGCACGGCAAGCAGCGAACCCAGACCGTGGCCGACGAGGCGGTCTGCGAGGTCGTGTCGGCCCTCAAGCGCCGGCGCGGCGGAGGCGAGGAGCTGCTTGCCTTCCGCGGACCGGGCCGGACCTGGGTGCACCCCCGCAGCGCCGAGGTCAACCAGTATCTCCACGACCTGTTCGGGGTGGAGACCTCGGCCAAGGACTTCCGCACCTGGCACGCCACCGTGCTGGCGGCGGTCGGGCTCGCGGTGTCCGTGCCGGCGAGCTCATCACCCTCTGCCCGCAAGCGGGCCGTCGCCCGTACGGTCACCGAGGTCTCGCACTACCTGGGCAACACCCCTGCCGTCTGCCGTGCCTCCTACATCGACCCTCGGGTGATCGACCGCTACGACGACGGCATCACGATCGCCGACGTCCTCGGTGAGCTCGGCCGCGGCACGCCGTACGGGTCGCTGGCCACGCACGGGGCCATCGAACAGGCAG
>JAWWOM010000262.1:0-15964 GCA_033851655.1 Frankiales bacterium | reverse complement strand
AACAGCCCCACCGTGGCGGCGAGGCCAATCGCGAGGCCCTTCACCATGGCGCCAGTGTGCTCCGTCGGATCAAGATCGCGACAATGTCACCCGACCGGCAACCATTGGCGACCTCGCCTGCGTCTTGACGGGCGTGACGATCATTCAGGGGGAACGGGTGGGGCAGGCCGTCGAGCTTGACGACTTCAACGCGTTCGTACGGGCCCGCACGCCGGCCCTGCTGCGGACCGGCTATCTGCTGACCGGGGACCAGCATCTCGCCGAGGACCTGGTACAGACCGCGCTCGCCAAGACCTCGCTGGCCTGGCGCCGGCTGCAGCGCAACGACAACGCCGAGGCCTACGTCCGCCGGGTGATGTACCACCAGCAGGTGAGCTGGTGGCGCCGGCGGCGGATCGCCGAGAAGCTCTCCGACGCCGTACCGGAGACCGCGTCCGAACCCGACTCCGAGGACCGTACGGCCACCCGGCTCGCCGTCCACGGTGCACTGATGCGGCTGACGCCGAGCCAGCGCGCCGTTCTGGTCCTGCGCTACTTCGACGACCAGCCGGACAGCACGGTCGCCGACCTGCTGGGCATCACGGTCGGCACCGTCAAGTCCCAGACCCACAAGGCACTGGCCAAGCTGCGCGCCGTCGCGCCCGAGCTGGCCGAGTTCCACCCACGAGAGGTGCAGTCATGACAGAGCCCGATGACGAACGGTCCTCGCTGAACGAGGCCCTCGACGAGATCGCCTCAGCTGCCCGCCCGGTCGACCTGACCGCCGGCGTGTCCCGCAAGGCACGAGCAATGCGCCGGCGCCGGGCAGCTGCCAGTGGGGTCGCCGTCGTGGCGGTGATCGGGATCGGCGGCTACGCGGCAGGCCATCTGGGCAGCCGCGACGTCGTCACCGAGTCACCGGGTGCAGGCATCACGGTCGCGGCCTCGGCGACTCCGTCGGCGTCCGTGTCACCGTCCACCGCGACAGTCCCGGCTTCACCTTCCGCCATCGCCTCGTCGGCCGCCGCTCCGGTCAGCCCGAGTGCGGCACCAGACCCGTCGACGTCACCCGGAGCGCGGAGCACGTCGCCCACGGCCCCGCCGGAGCTCACCACTCCCCCGCCGCTCACCACTCCACCGACGCCTGGCCACGTCTCGACCAGTGCGGCCACGCCTCCGGTGACGACGACGACCGGCCAGGCAGCAACTCCGACCACGCCGGCCACGACACCCACCACATCGAGGGCAGCGGCCACCACGGAACCCCCGGCGGCACCAGAGCCGTGCAAGACGTTCGACGACTTTGCGCCCGGCGCCGCCGGCAACCTCACGGTCACGGCCCAGATGAAGGCCCGGGCGATCGCGATGGGGACGGCGCTCTGCGCCTGGGCGGGCGGTGGCAAGACGTACGAGATCGAGGAGTGGGTCAGCATCGGCGGCCTCAGTACCGGCTACGTGGGGCTGACCTACAACATCCAGGCGCACATCATCGGGGGCTCGGCCGGGCCTATTCCCGCCGGTGAGTACTGGATCGCGGTGACCCACGGCGCGGCGTCCGGCGCCACGTTCCCCGATGGGACGCAGGTGCACTACGAGACCAGTGTCCCGGCCGCGATCAAGGCCAAGGTCGAGGCACCGGGCAGCCCGTTCGACGCCTTTCCTTAGATCAGGGACCGGTGCGGCGTGGCAGGGTAGTAACAGACAAGTCACCCTGAACCCGTACTTCCTGGAGGCCTTCATGCAGTACACCCACCTCGGCCGCAGCGGCCTCGAGGTCAGCCGGCTGTGCCTCGGCACGATGAACTTCGGACCGGAGACCACGGAGCCCGACTCGTTCGCGATCATGGACAAGGCGATCGAGCACGGCATCAACTTCTTCGACACCGCGAACGTGTACGGCTGGAAGCAGGGCGAGGGCATCACCGAGCAGATCGTCGGCCGGTGGTTCGCCCAGGGCGGCGGCCGCCGGGACAAGGTCGTCATCGCCACCAAGCTCTACGGCGGCATGAGCGACTGGCCCAACGACTCCAAGCTGTCCGCGCGCAACATCCGGCTGGCCTGCGACGCATCCCTCAAGCGGCTGCAGACCGACTTCATCGACCTGTACCAGATGCACCACGTCGACCGGGACACCCCGTGGGACGAGATCTGGGAGGCCTTCGAGACCCTGCGCGCGCAGGGCAAGATCCTCTACGCCGGCTCCAGCAACTTCGCCGGCTGGCACCTCGCCAAGGCGCAGGAGGCGGCCGCCCGGCGCTCGTACTTCGGCCTGGTCTCCGAGCAGTCGATCTACAACCTGCTGACCCGCGACGTCGAGCTCGAGGTGCTGCCGGCAGCGCAGGACTACGGCCTCGGGGTGATCCCGTGGAGCCCGCTGCACGGCGGTCTGCTCGGCGGCGTGGTCCGCAAGGAGCGCGAGGGCTCCCGGCGCACCAGCGGCCGGGCCAAGGACGCCCTCGAGGCCAACCGCGGGGCAATCGAGGCGTACGAGGATCTGTGCGAGCAGCTCGGTGAGGAGCCGGCCCACGTCGGCCTCGCCTGGCTGCTGGCCCAGCCGGCGGTGACCGCCCCGATCATCGGGCCGCGGACGATGGACCAGCTCGACGGCACGATGCGGGCGCTCGAGATCGAGCTCTCCGACAAGACGCTGGCCCAGCTCGACGAGATCTTCCCGGGTCACAAGACCGCGCCGGAGGACTACGCCTGGTGACGCTGACAGCTTCCGGCCGGCGGGCGCCGGGCCACGTCCCGGCCCGGTGCTCGCCGGAGGGAGCCGTCCCACCGGTATCCTGACCCCGTCGAGGCAGACCTGACGAGGTGAGGTGGGCATGGCCGAAGGCCGGGGCATGCCCAGCCAGCCCACGCTGGAGGAGGTCGCCGCGATCGCCGGCGTCTCCCGCGCCACCGCCTCCCGCGTGATCAACGGCTCGTCCCGAGTCTCCGTACCGGCCAAGACCGCGGTGGACAAGGCGGTCGCCGAGCTCGGCTACGTGCCCAACCGCGCCGCCCGCCAGCTGGTCACCAGGCGCACCGACTCGATCGGGCTGGTCGTCTCCGAGCCCGAGACCCGGGTCTTCAGCGACCCGTTCTTCTCCGCAGCCCTGCGCGGTGTGAGCGATGCCCTGTCCAGCACCGACATGCATCTGGTCCTGCTGATGGCGCAGAACGACGCCCACCGCGCCCGGCTCGAGCGCTACGTCCAGAACCGGCACGTGGACGGTGTGCTGCTGATGTCCCTGCACGGCGCCGATCCGTTGCCGCAGGCGATCACCCGGCTGGGCATGCCCGTCGTGTTGTTCGGCCGGCCGGTGCTCGGCTCGGACGAGGTGACCTGGGTCGACGCCGACAACGTCGGTGGGGCGAGCAGCGCCGTCGACCACCTGTTCGCGGCCGGGCGCCGGACCATCGCGACGATCACCGGCCCCCAGGACATGTGCGCCGGCCTGGACCGGCTCGAGGGCTACCGCTCCGCGCTCGCACGCCACGGCCTGCCCTACGACGAGACCCTGGTCGGCCTGGGCGACTTCACCGAGGCCGGCGGCATGCGGCTGGCGCAGGAGCTGGTCGCCCGGCGTCCCGACATCGACGCGGTGTTCGTCGCCTCGGACCTGATGGCGACCGGCGCCCTGCACGCCCTGCGCTCCACCGGTCGTACGGTGCCCGGGGACGTTGCGGTCATCGGCTTCGACGACTCCCCGTCAGCGCCCTACACCGACCCGCCGCTGACCACGGTCCGGCAGCCGGTCGAGCAGATGGCCCGGCAGATGACCGACATGCTGCTCACCCAGATCTCCACCGGCGATCGGGCCCTGCAGCACATCGTCGTCGGCACCTCGCTCGTCGTGCGCTCGTCGGCCTGACCCTACCCACCACTCGGTCTGGAGCCGTCCGCGTCATCTCTGTGGACAACTCGCTTCCGCGGCGTTCACTTGTCCACACCGCGCTCAGAACACCACCTCGCCTTGCTGCCGAGCTCAGCTGACGGTGACGTCGTCGGCGTAGATCGTGCCCTGGCCGTACCAGCCGTGGATGTACACCGTGGCATTGCCGGTTGCGTCGGTCGTGAACGGCACCGACAGCTGGGTCCAGCCGGTCGACGAGGCCCACGTGCTCGGTCCGCCGGTGATCCCGACATAGGCGTACGGCCCCTGCACCCACGCCTTGAGCGTGTACGCATGGCTTGCGGCGAGATGCACGGCCTGGTCGCACTCGCCGGTGGTCGACGAGCTGGGCACGGCGGCCAGTGCCCGGCTGCCGGAGTGGACCGGTGACGTGACCGCCGAGTCACCCGCCTGGCAGGTCCACGACGCCAGGCCGGACTCGAACCCGCCGTTGGCCAGGGCTCCCGGCGGGGCCGTGGTCGTCGGCGGTGCCGACGTCGTGGGTTTCGGTGAGGTCGACGTCGGCGTGGGCGTCGGCGACTTCGTGGTCGTCGTGGGCGCCGGTGAGCTGGTGGTCGTCCCGCCCGGCAGCGTCGCCAGGTGGGCCGACACCGTGTTCACCCAGCTGTAGCCGTTGGAGGCGTCCCAGTTGATCGACCAGGTCATCGCACCGCGGATGGCCGGCCAGGTGGTCGAGGGCTTGAACGACCCGCAGTTCGTCCCGACCGCCAGGCAGTCCAGCGCGTTGTCGACCACGGTGGGTGACACGTAGCCGCTGCCGGCACCCGACGTCGAGGCCGGCAGGCCGAGCCCGACCTGGTCCGGCCGCAGCCCGCCCTGGAGCTGGATGCAGGCGAGCGCGGTGAGGAAGTCGACCCCGCCCTCGGCGTAGACGTTGCCGTTGCAGCCGTTCATCGAGCCGGAGTTGTAGTACTGCGTGTTGACGATGGTCAGGATGCTCTTGATGTTCAGGGCCAGCTGGAAGTACGCCATGCCGGTCGACTGCATGTCGAGCGTCTGCGGCGCCATCGTGATGACCAGACTGCTGCCGGCCTTGGTAGCCAGGGATTGCAGCGCCTGCGCCATGTACGTCGGGTTGACACCGTTCTCCAGGTCGATGTCGACGCCATCGAAACCGTACGACTGCATGAGTGCATAGACGCTGTTGGCGAAGTTGGTCGCCGACGTCGAGTCCGAGACGCTCACCGTGCCGTTCTGGCCGCCGATCGAGATGACGACCTTCTGCCCGTGCGAGTGCAGAGTGGCGACGTCGGCCTTGAACTGCGCGTCGGTGTAGCCACCCAGCGCCGAGCTGAGCCCCGAGTCGAGGCTGAACGAGACACCACCAGGACTCGAGGTCGAGCTGGCGAAGGCCACGGCCACGATGGTGTACGCCGACGGCACGGCCGAGAGCCGCAATGCCTTGGCACCATTGGTGAAGTCCTGCCAGTAACCGGTGACCAGGTGGGTCGGCAGGCTCGGCGAGGCGGACGCTGTGAAGCCCGGGAGAACGGCTACCACCGAAACGGTGGCAGCACTGAGGGCGGCAGCCGCGGCTCCGGCGAGCCAGCGACGGGCGGACATCAGCAGGCTCCGTTGTCGGCCCAGACCCCGGAGCCGCCGGTGCTCGGCGCCTCACCCTGGGTCCACCACTTCGCCGTCCACTTGTGTCCCCCGTACGAGACGCTCTGGCCTCCGGTGTAGACGGCCGTGCTGCTGTACGGGGTCAGGCCGGAGCAGGACCCGGCGGGTGGGGTGGTCGTGCCACCGGCACAGGCGCCGTTGTCTTGCCACACACCGGATCCACCCGTGCTCGGTGCCTCGCCCTGGGTCCACCACTTGGCTGTCCAGGTGTGGCCGGTGTACGAGACCTGCTGACCGCCGGTGTAGGCGGTCGCGCTGTTGTAGGCAGGTGCCGAGCAGGTCCCGGGCGGCGCGGTCGTCGTCACCGGAGGTGTGGTGGTGGTGACCGGCGGGTTGCTGCCGGCGAACTTGACCCCGTACTTGGTGAAGTCCCAGTCGTTCTGGACGACGCTGCTGCAGGTGCCGGACGTGGTGCTGTTGGCACCGCCGGGGCACTGCCGGTCACGGTTGACCGACCAAAAGGTGAACCGGCCCATGCCCTTGGTGCTGGCAAAGCTGAGGTTGGCGGCGAAGTCGGACTGGCTGAAGATCTCGCCGGTGTCCGACCGGCCGTTCATCTGCGAGATGCCTTCGTGCGCCCAGGCGTTCGCGGCGGTCCAGCCGAACGTCGTGGTCAACAGCCCGTTGAAGGCCGTCAGCGCGCTCTGCTGGCTGGCGGCGCCGTTGAAGCCACCGTCGAACGGCATGATCGAGTAGTTGTTCGGCGTGAACCCGAGACCCTTGGCGGTGTTCAGCACGTTCTGGCCGAAGTAGCCGGTGCCCGACGTCGTCCCCGGCACGGTGATGGAGACGTAGAGCCCGGCGTTGTTGCGCTGCAGGATCTGTGCCGCGCCGACCTCGTTGTTGATCGCCGTCGTGTTCTCGTACTCCGGCTCCTCGAGGTCGAAGTCGATGGCCTTCAGCGCGTACTTGGTGATCACCGCCTGGTACGCGGCAGCCGTGGTCGCCGCCGAGCTGCAGACCTGGCCCAGCTTGGTGCCGCCGTAGCCGCCGATCGAGACCGACACGTCACCGCCGGCGCTGCGGACGCCGTTGATGACCCCGCCGACCGCGGTGTCGCTCGACACCGGGGCGGTCCCGTCCCAGGCCGCGGCACAGGAGCTGCCGTTGGCGAGGATGAAAGCCAGCATGAACGCCTTCTCCCCCGTCGCCGACATCACCGCCGGCAGGTTGGGCGGACTGTTCTCCAGCGGCATCACGTACGGCGCCTGCGCGTACCAGGCCTGGCTCAACGTCGCGGCCGCTGCCGTACCGCTGGAGAGGGCGAACACCGCGGTGGTCGCTGCGGCCACGGTGGCGGCGCTGGCGACGGAGGCGATGGCTGCTGTGAATGGTCGCACGAGGGCTCCTGGGTCGGGGGCGAGAACTGCTGCCGGTACGGGGAACTCAGCTCACCGTGACGTCATCGGCGAAGACCGCCCCCTGCCCGTACCAGCCATGCACGTAGACCGTCGCGTTGCCGGTGCTGTCGGTGGTGAAGGCGACGGACAGCTGGGTCCAGCCCGCGGACGAGGTCCAGGTGCTGGGACCGCCGGTGACACCGACGTAGGCGTACGAGCCCTGTACCCAGGCCCTGAGGGTGTAGGCATGGCTGGCCAGGAGGTGCAGGGACTGGTCGCACTCCCCTGTCTGTGCTGAGGTTGCGGCGACCGACAGCGCGTGCGAGCCGCCGTGCACCGGGCTGGTCACGACGACCGAGCCGGCCTGGCAGGTCCAGGGCGACAGACCCGACTCGAACCCACCGTTGGCGAGTGCCCCAGCCGGTGGCGTCGTCGTCGGAGGTGCGGTCGTCGTCGGCGGTGCGGTCGTCGTCGGCGGTGCGGTCGTCGTCGGCGGTGCAGTCGTCGTGCTGCCGCACGGACCGTTGTCGGTCCACACGCCAGAGCCACCGGTGCTGGGTGTCTCACCCTGGGTCCACCACTTCGCGGTCCACGTGTGGCCGTTGTAGGACACCTGCTGCCCCCCGGTGTACGCGGTGGCGTTGTTGTAGGCGGGAGCAGTGCAGGTGCCGGGCGGGTTGGTCGTCGTGGTGGGCGGCGCTGTCGTCGTGGGCGGCGCTGTCGTGGTCGGTGGCGCGGTCGTGGTCGGTGGCGGGGTCGTCGTGCCACCGCTCAGCCCGTTGACGATCGCGTTGAGCAGCGTCGTCCCCGGGTCGGAGTTCTCCAGCGACCACATCATGGCGCCGGCCAGGCCCTTGCTCTTGAGGTAGTTGTCCTTCGCGGCGATCGAGGTCGGAGTGTCACCCGTCCAGAAGTTCGTCCCGTCATAGACCCACGCGGCCATCGTCGCCGGGTCGTAGAAGGAGTTCGCCGTGACCTGCGCGGAGATCTCCTTGTAGAAGGCCGTTCCGGCTGTCTGGCTGTACTGCTGGGCCGCCGTCGGTCCGGTCGCCGACTGGTAGAGCCCGTGGTTGGACCCGGCCGGAACGCCTGTCCAGCCGCGATAGTAGAGCGGGAAGCCCATCACCAGCTTGCTCGCCGGAAAGCCGCCGGGGATCCCGTAGTCGCTCAGTCCGGTGGTGAAGGCTTTGACGGTCGTGTCGATGCTGTACTTCTCGTTGCCCGGCGGGATGTTCTTCGAGGGGTCGGCGGCCGACTGGTAGAGCGGGTCCTGCAGGTTGGTCGGTCCGGTCGCGTCCCAGGCACCGTGCATGTCGTACGTCATCGCGTCGGCGTAGTCGAGGTAGTTGCCGATCTTGTTCGTCTCGACCTGCGCCAGCTTGTCCTGGCCGGCACCGATGGCCGCGGAGAGCGTGTAGTGCTTGCCGATGGAGGCGCCGTACGCGTCCAGCTGGTTGCGGAACTCCTGCAGCAGCAGGGTGTAGTTGGCCTTGTCGGCGGCGCTGACGTGGTTGCCGGTGTGCCCGGCGGTGCCGGGATACTCCCAGTCGATGTCCACACCGTCGAAGACGCCGGCGGCCGAGGACGGACCTCCGGAGGTGTCACCGCCGACCGCTGGCAGGTTGCCCTTGATGAACATGTCGAGGCACGAGCTCACGAACTTCTGCCGGCTCGCAGCACTGGCCGCGACGTCGGAGAAGTACTTCGAGAACGTCCAGCCACCGATCGACACCAGCACCTTGAGGTTGGGGTGCTTGACCTTGAGCTCACGGAGCTGGTTGAAGTTGCCTTTCAGCGGCTGGCTCCACGACGTTGCCGACCCGTCGACGTTGCCGACGTTGCTGCTCTGATAGTCCGCGTACGCGTCCGAGGCACCGTCCCCAGCGTTCGGGTTCGCTTCGTTCGTCGAGTCCGAGGCCTTGATCGCCTCGAAGCAGCTGAGGTTGGCCGGGTCGATGTTCTCGAACGCGTAGATGAGGCTCGAGACCTTGTCGGCAACGCCGGTGCTGTCGACGTTGGCCACGTAGTAGGCGTTGCCGTAGACCCCCCACTGGGCGAAGTAGGCGGTCTTGTAGTAGCCCGCAGAGCCGGCCGACGGCGTGGTCACGGCCAGCGACCCGCTGGGCGTCGAGCTGCTCCCGGCCTGGTCATAGGCCTGGACGCTGAGGCTGTACGACGTGGCCGGCTTGAGCGAGCTCACGGTCACCGACGTGCCCATCGACGTGGCAACCACGTTCGTGCCGTTGAGGACGTAGTAGGCGGCGGAGTCGCCCGAGGAGTCGCTGACCGTGGACGCCGACCAGGCGAGGGTGATCGAGCTGCTGGAGGTCGTCGTCACGTGGACGCCCGTCGGCGTGCTGATGCCGCCGGTCGCCGCAACAGCCGGAGCGGCGCTGACCACCCCTGCGACCGGAACGGCCAGCGCGGCGGCGATCACCACTGCGGACGATCCCACAGCCGCAACGATCCCGGAACCTCTTCGCAATCGAATCGCCTCTTTCGGGCTGGACGTCGCGGACCGGGGACATGTCCTCCGGAATGACCTCAAAGTGGACTAGACCACTAGGTCTGTCAAGGTCTAGACCAAAGTTTTGCCTTCGGTCTTGACAACCCTGCGGCCGGTGGGAAATGGTGTGCCCCACCGCCTAGTGGTCTATACCAGTTTCACAGACGCATCTCCGGGAGAGCCCATGCTGGGAACGAAGCGCTGGCTGGCTGTCGCCTGTGCCGGTGTCACAACTGCCGCCTTGACCATCGCCACGCCGGCATCGGCAAGTGCCGAGCACGGCGAGAGCGAGCACGCGGACAACGGCAAGGTCGTGTCCGCCTACTTCGCCGACTGGGACGTCTATGGCCGCGGCTACGAAGTCGCAGACATCCCGGCGGACAAGCTGAACACGATCTTGTACGCCTTCGGCAAGCCGGTCATCGACCCGGCGACCGGCGCGGTCACGTGCGGTGCGGTGGACCCCTGGGCCGACTACGAGCGGACACCCAGCAAGGACGTCGCCCCGGCGATCACGACGCCCAAGCTGTCGGGCAACTTCTCCCAGCTGCTCAAGCTCAAGCAGGTGCAGGCCGCCAAGGGCAAGAGCCTCAAAGTGCTCATCTCCCTCGGTGGTTGGAGCCTGTCCAACGGCTTCTCCCAAGCAGCCGCGACCCCGGCCACCCGCGCCGCGTTCGTGAGCTCGTGCATCGACACGTTCATCAAGGGGAACCTCGCTCCGGACTGGATCACCGGTGACGGGGTCGGCGCAGCAGCAGGGCTCTTCGACGGCATCGACGTCGACTGGGAGTACCCCACAGCCGTCGGGGCCGGCAACGTCAACTCGCCTGCCGACCGGCACAATGCAACGCTGCTCTTCCAGGAGTTCCGCAAGCAGCTCGACGCCGCAGGCACGACCGCCAACAAGCACTACCTGCTCACGGCCGCGCTGCCTGCCGCACAGAACTCCAACAAGTACTTCGAGCTCAATGCGGTGAGCAAGATCCTCGACTACGACAACGTGATGACCTACGACTTCCACGGTGCCTACGACCCCAAGACGGACTTCAACTCGCCGCTTTTCTACGACCCGAGCAGCCCCAACCCCGGCCTCGACCCGACCTGGTCCACGGCCGGCACCGTCGGCTACTACCTGCGCCAGGGTGTCGCACCGGACAAGATCAACGTCGGTGTGCCCTTCTACGGCAAGCAGTACATCGGGACCGGCACGGCCAACAAGGGGCTCTACCAGAGCTTCGACAACACCGGCCTCGACATCAACTCGCTGCTGTGGGACCAGACGCCCACGCCGACCTACCACAGCCTGGTCGACGAGGCCGGTCTGCTCGACGCCAGCGGCCACAAGACAGCCGCAGCTGCCGGCTGGTCGCTGAACACCTCGTGGCGGACGGCCGAGCCGTGGCTGTTCAACCCCACGGCGACCCACCAGCTGGCCGGCGGACCGGTGACGACGCCGACCTTCATCTCGTACGACAGCCCGTCGTCCGTCGGTGACCGGGCAGCTCTGGTCAAGGCGCTCCACCTGCGCGGTGCCTTCGCCTGGGAGATCAGTCAGGACTCCGACGCCCACAGCCTGATTTCGAGCCTGTCACCGCTGTTGGGCCAGTAGCACCGACTAGCGTGAGAGGGGACGGCCGGATGGCCGTCCCCTTTCACGTGGGCGAGGGCAGATGTCCGAGGAGACAGCTCAGGAGACGGTTCAGGAGACACAGCAGGGAAGGCCGGAGAAGCGGGTCAGCTGGGCCGAGCTGTTCTTCGACCTGGTGTTCGTCTTCGCGGTGACCGAGGTGTCCAGCCGGCTCACCGAGGACCATCGCGGGCTCGGCCTCGTCCGCGCCCTGGTGCTGTTCATCCCGGTCTTCTGGGTGTGGGTCGGCACGTCGCTGCAGGCCAACCTGCGCGACATCAACCGGCCGGCGCTTCGGCTGAGCGTGTTCGGGGTCGCCCTGGCCGGCATGTTCATGGCCCTGTCGATCCCGTACGCGTTCAGCAGCCGCGGCCCCGTCTTCGCCCTGGCCTACTGGGCCGGCCGGTTGCTGCTCGGGCTGCCGATGCTCCGGCGCTACGGCCTGGTCTGGAACCCGTACACGGTGAGCATCCTGGTCACCGGCCCGCTGCTGACCGTCGGCTCGCTGCTGCCGTCCTCCGCCCGGCTCGCCGTGTGGTCGGTCGCCGCGGTGCTCGACCTGTCCACGCCGACGCTGTTCCGCACGCGGCTGAGCAGCTTCCGCTACGCCCCTGGCCACCTCGCCGAGCGGTTCGGTTCCTTCGTCCTGATCGCACTCGGCGAGTCGGTGGTCACCATCGGCGCCGCCGCGCAGGCCCGGGGTCCGCTCGACGTCAGCACCGGCTTCGCGGTGGCGCTGGCCTTCGCCGCCTGCTGCGGCCTGTGGTGGGTCTACTTCCAGTTCGCTGCCGACGCCGTCCGCCATGCCCTGGCCACGGCCACGGTGCAGCTCGACATCACCCGCTCCGTGCTCTCGTACGGGCATCTGTCGTTCATCGCCTCCGTCATCGCCGTCGCCGTCGGCATGCGGGGCGCGGTCACCGGGCCGACCGCCGCCCTGGGTTTCGGCAGCGCGGGGTTCCTGTTCGGCGGTACCGCGCTGTTCCTGGCCACCTTCGGCTACACCCGATGGCGGATGTTCCGGCTGGTGTCATGGACCCGCCTGCTCGCGGCAGCCGCCGTCGTGGCGCTGCTGCCTTTGGCCGGAGTGTTGCCGTCCGTTGCCGCGATCGCCGTACTGGCAACGGTTCTTGCGGCTCTCAACGTCGTCGAGTACGCCCGGGTCGAGCACATCGGGTGGCGGGCACTCCTCCGGGGGCGTGAGGCTCGGATAGCCTCGGCCGGGTGACGGGTCAGCCGAGGTCGCTGCTGCGCCAGCGGGACTTCCGGTTGCTGTGGGCGGGCCAGGGCGTCAGCGAGTTCGGCAGCGCCATCACGATGGTCGCCCTGCCGCTGGCCGCGGTGGTCACCCTGAACGCCAGTCCCCTGCAGGTCGGCTTGCTCGACGCGGCGACCACCGCGGCCTTCCTGCTGGTCGGGCTTCCGGCCGGGGCACTGGTCGACCGGCACAGGCGACGGCCGGTGCTGATGCGGGCCGACCTCGGCCGGGCGTTGCTGTTCGGCTCGATCCCGGTCGCGGCGGCGTTCGGGGTGCTGACCCTCGCGCAGCTGTTCGTCGTCGCGCTGTTCGGCGGCCTGTTTCGGGTGTTCTTCGACGTCGCCTACCAGAGCTACCTGCCGGCGCTGGTCGGCCGCGACCAGCTGGTCCAGGGCAACAGCACCCTCATGGCCACCGAGGCTACGGCGCAGGTCGCCGGGCCTGGCGTCGGTGGCGCCCTCGTGGGCGCGATCGGCGCAGCGGCGACGATGACCATCGACGCGGTCAGCTACCTCGTGTCCTTCGTGAGCCTGGCGCTGATCCGCAGGCCGGAGCCACCCGTCGAGGTGCCCGAAGGCGGGCACCTCCCCCTGCGCCAGGCCGTTCGCGAAGGCCTGGCGTTCGTGATCCGGCAGCCGATGCTGTTGCGGATCGCCGGCTGCACGGCGATCAGCAACCTCAGCAGCGGCATCGCCTTCGCGCTGCAGTCGGTCTTCATGATCCGCACCCTGCACATGACCCCGGCCCTGGTCGGCCTGGTCTTTGCCGTGATGAGTGTGGGCAGCGTGCTCGGCGCCCTCTCTGCGGGAGCCGTGACACGACGGCTGGGTGTCGGCCCGGCCATCATCTTCGGCGCGGTGCTCAGCGCCAGCGGACCGCTGGTGTGGCCGCTCGCGACGGTGGCCCACCCCCTCCCCTGGCTGATGGTCGGCGGCGTGCTCCTCGGGCTGGGGGTGCCGATCTACAACGTGACACAGATCAGCCTGCGCCAGGCCATCACGCCGCAACGGCTGCTGGGGCGGATGAACGCCTCGATCCGGTTCGTGGTCTGGGGCGTCTCGCCCATCGGTGGCGTCATCGGTGGCGTGCTCGGCGCACTGGTCGGCGTCCGGAACACCGTGCTGATCGGCGCACTGATCGGCATCCCCGCGGTGCCCTGGATCGTGTTCTCGCCGATCCGGCGGCTCCGCGTCGTGCCAGACCCGCTCACCGACTAGCCTGCTCCCGTGGCCAAGCCAGAACGCCAGCCGGACCCGGAGCCGCTCGAGACCAACGACGTGCTGGCGGTCGCCGTCGGGACCGGCGCCTGGGTGGTCCTGCTCGTCGTGCTCCTCTTCCTTCATGACACCCTCGCGCGACACCACACCACCTGGTGGTACGGCGTCTGCGCCGCCGGCATCGCCCTCGGCGGCGCCGGCCTGGTCGTCACCACCCGCCGCCGGCGCCGTCGCGGCCCCGGGCACTGAGTCGGCGAGGCTCCATCCCCACTCGACTTGACCGGTACAGAAGACTCGGCTACTGTACCGGTATAGCCCTTTCATCGCAGGAGGAGAACATGCGCCAGATCATCGACCCCATGGCCGCGGTCATCATCCGCAGCGCACCGGCCAGCGAGGCCTACAGCGCACTGCCCTGGAGCCCCGTGGTGGCCGAGCCGCACCTGGGCAGCCAGCGCCTGGTCCGGGTGCGGCGCACGACCGCGGGTGCCTTGCAGGTCATCGCCGGCTGGGTCGAGCCGCGCGAGCAGAGCTCCACCTGCGCCACCGTGTAGAGCAAGCCGCATTACTGTGGACCTGGCCATGACAAGAGTGACGCTGCAGACGATCGCGGACCGGGTCGGCGTGAGCCGGATGACCGTGTCCAACGCGTTCTCGCGCCCGGACCAGCTCTCCGACGAGCTGCGGGCCCGGGTCCTGGCCACGGCCGAGGAGCTGGGCTACGTCGGTCCTGACCCGGCCGCCAGGGCACTCGCGAGGGGGTCCACCGGAGCGGTCGGGATCCTGCTCACCGACAGCCTCACCGAGGCGTTCGGAGACTGGGTGGCGACGACGTTCCTGGCGTCGGTGGCGGACAGCCTGGCCATGTCCGGCCTGGCGCTCACCCTGCTGACCCCCGGCGCCAACCACGACGTCGTGCCGTCCCGGGACGTGGCCATGGACGGCGTGCTCGTCTACGTCTGCGGTCCGGAGAGCACGGACGTCGCGTGGCTTCGGCGCCGGCGGCTGCCGATGGTCGGCATCGACCAGACGCCGGTCGAGGGAACGGCGCACATCAACGTCGACGACCGGGCCGGTGCCCGCGACTCGGCTCAGCACCTGCTCGACCTGGGTCATCGCCGGATCGCGATCCTCACGATCGGGTTCGACGACGAGCACGGCATCGTCGCGGACGGCGCGGTCGAGCCGTCCGGCTTCGCGGGCGACCAGCGCCTCCGCGGCTGGCTCGACGCGCTGGACAAGGCGGGGGTGACGCCGACGGTGGCGATCGCGCCATTCCGGCCCGCCGAAGCCGCGTACCAGGCAGCCCGCCAGCTGCTCGCCACAGCGGAACCACCGACGGCGATCCTCTGCTTCTCCGACGTCTACGCCTCGCAGGTGCTGCGGGCGGCCAAGGACATGGGGCTACAGGTGCCCCGCGACCTGTCGGTGGTCGGGTTCGACGACAGTCCGCTGGCCGTCCAGCTCGAGCCGCGGCTGACCACGGTCCGTCAGGACATCCAGGGCAAGGCCCAGGCGGCTGTCCACCTGCTGACGACCGTGCTCAAGGCGCGGCACGCCGGTGCGGACGAGCCGACCCAGCACGAGGTGCTCCCGGTGGAGCTGGTCGTCCGCGAGAGCACCGGACCGGCGCCCAAGCCCGGTCGCCGCAAGGCGGGTTAGCGGTCGGTGCAGGGGCGCGGTCGATGGGACGTCACTCGGAGCGCCGGAGACCGGCGAGCTCGGCCTCAGCCGAGGAGGCCTTGCGGGCAGCGCCACGTGCAGCCCGTTCGGCCACCTCGAGCGCCTTGTGGGCGACCCGTTCAGCCTGCTCCGCAGCCTCTTTCCCGGTTTTGACCCGGTCCAGCTCGGTACGCAGCTCGTCGAGTCGTGCAGAGAGCTCGCGACTCGCAGCAGCGGCGTCCGTGACGGCAGCCTGAGCGGATTCGCGCTCCTGCTCCGTCGCGGCGGCCCGCATGCGTGCCTCGGCCAGGAGCTGCTCGGCCTGGCCAATCGCCTCCCGCCGGGAAGCTGCCCGGGCCTCCGCCCCCGACCGCCGCGGCGGCGCCTCGACCACGGCAAGCTTCGGTCGTACGGGGGGCGCCGCAACGGCGCCGCCACCGCCGAAGCCGCTGAACTCGAGCCCCTCGGTCAGCCTGCCCTGCAGCAGCTGGTCCGCCAGCCCGCTGTCGGCGAGGGCTGCCCGGAGCGTCTTGTCCACGCCGTCGGCCACGTCCTGGGTGACCGGGCCGCCCGCGAGCGACCTCGCCTGTTGGACAAGGGCGTGGACCAGCTGGTGCTGCTGCTTGGTCAGCCGGCGCAGGTCCTCGCCGCTGAGCGAGGCAGTCGCCTCACGCAACCCCGCGCCCAGCTCGAGCAGCGGAGCCACGCCGTCCCTGCGCTGCCGGACCAGCTGGTTGGCCAGCCAGGCCACCTTGGTCGGCTTGGCCAGTGCCGTGATGGCGGCGGCCAGGTCCCGGTCGCCGTCGGCCCGCGCCTGCTTTGCCCTGGCCGTGCGGGTCGCGACGAAATC
>JAWWOM010000352.1:0-3675 GCA_033851655.1 Frankiales bacterium | reverse complement strand
CCTTCAGGCTGCTCGGTGCGATGCGGTTCTCCATGGCCCAGTTGAGGGAACCTGTCTGCGATGACCCGCGTGGTCGGTCCGTCTCTGACCCAGTCGTCGACGTCGGCCTGCTGCAGGTCCTCAAGCGGGATCTCGCGGTCGTGGAGCGAGTTGAGGAAGTTGATCGCGACGGTGACGGTCTGCTTGGCGGAGCGCGTGGAGCGTTAGTTCGTCGGGCAATCCTGCGCGCTCGCGTGCCGCTCGTCTACTAGACCCGTAACGACGTGTGTTGCACGGACGGCAGTCCGTCACAGATCGAGCCACTGTGGGGAGACGCATCCCTCCTCGTAGCTCCATTGGCCGGCGGCGTCGGCGAGGTCGTCGCAGCAGGGGAGCGCGAGTGAGACGGCGTGTTCTGCCGGAACGAGACCCTCGTCGGCACGAACGAGGACAGCGTCGAGGACCGGTGGGGATCGCCGGGTGCTCGGGATGCTGGCGAGGGCCGTCCGTGACGCGTTGGTCCGCTGCCGGGTGAACCGGCCGTCGCCTATCGACCGGCGCACCGGTGAGGTGGTCCGCCGCTAGGAGCACGACAGTGCCGGATCGCTGATCCACGTCGACGTGAAGAAGCTAGGCAAGACCCCCGACGGCGGGGTCTGGGGCTACGTCGGGCGCCAGCAAGGCGACCGGAAGAAGGCCGCGACACCGGAACTGCGGCGCAACAGGTACCGCCATGCCAGGACCGGCCACGACTTCGTGCACACGGTGATCGACGACCATTCCCGCGTCGCCTATGCCGAGGTGCGCACGACGACGAGAGAGCCGTCACCGTGGCAGGTGTGCTCCGCCGCGGGAAACGAACTCGATGAGGGAATCGGCTGAGACCAGACAGCGCGCATCGGCGCTAGGACAAGCCACCTTCGGCTAGGGCACAGTGCCCAGGTCTCGAGACACGACGCCCGATCTCCTTGGCTAGACGGGTGGGACTGGGCGGCGCGACACTTGGGGACCAACGGGTGAGGGGCCGAGAGCAACTGGAGGCGTCGATTACCCACAGTGAAGACGGGAGCAGCCCAGCGCCTGCCGCAGGCCCGGGTCTCCGGGCACCCGTACCGGATGAAGGGAGGCAGCCGCAGCGCACCGAAGCGGGTCGGGCCTTAGTCGGGCGGCTTGGCGAGCTGGAGACGCTGCGGAGCTTCCTCGCCGACGCCGTGACGAGAGGCGGGTCTCTTCTGATCTCGGGCGAGCCCGGGGTCGGCAAGACGGCCCTGCTCGGGGCTGCCGTGGCGTCGGCGGAAGAGTTGGGCTACCAGGTGGTACGTGCTGGCGGTGCCGAGTTCGAGGTCGACGTGGGCTTTGCCACGCTCAACCAGCTCCTGGGTCCGTTTCTGGGACTGATGCCCCAGCTCGAGTCGCAGGACTGGGAGGCTCTTGGCGCGGCCATCGCGTTGGGGGGCGGCCATG
The DNA here is from genome assembly GCA_033851655.1 of Frankiales bacterium. Lineage (GTDB taxonomy): Bacteria > Actinomycetota > Actinomycetes > JAWWOL01 > JAWWOL01 > JAWWOL01. The sequence continues at coordinate 2,232 of JAWWOM010000352.1, read as the reverse complement.
TCGCTGACCCAACCCGGGTTGCGACCGCCACCCTGGCGCTGCTACGGCAGGCGGCCGCACATCAACCTCTCCTGCTAGTGGTCGATGACCTCCCGTGGCTGGATAAAGCCAGCGCGCGCGTGCTGGCGTTCGTGGCGAGGCGTGTGACCTACAGCCCGATTGGGTTTCTCGGTGCTGCACGGAGTGGTGAGGCAGGTTTCTTCGACGAAGTCGACTTGCCGCGTCTAATGGTGCCTCCGCTGGCGGATGCGCCGGCCGAGGCTCTGCTCCAAGAAACCTTCCCAGCACTGAGCGGGAGAGTTCGGCGACGGATCATTGATGACGCCCGTGGGAACCCGCTGGCGCTGCTGGAACTGCCGGCGGCTCTGGGCGACCGGGGGAACCCCCAGGCGTTCGCACACCCTGGCGTGCTGCCTGTCACCGAGCGTCTCCAGTCTGTGTTCGCCGCACGCGTCGCGGCATTACCCACCGAAACCTCCGAGCTCCTCCTCCTCGCGGCCCTCGACGGAACCGGCGACCTGCGAGTCCTCGCCGACACCGGCTTGCAGCAGGACGGCCGGGACAGCCTGGAAGCGCTGGGACCGGCCGAACGGGCGCGTTTGGTGTTCGTCGACCCGACAACCCGGCGCCTGCAGTTTCGTCACCCACTGACTCGGTCCGCCGTCGTGGGTCTAGCGACTGACGCCGAAAGACGTCGTGCTCACACCTCCTTAGCGGCCCGCTTGGTCGATCACCCTGAGCGGCGGGCCTGGCAGCTGGCTGCGGCTGCCCTCGGACCCGAAGAGACCGTTGCCAGCCTTCTCGAGGAGGTCGCCCAGTTGGCGGCCGACAGGGGTGACCCCGTCGGTGCTGTTACTGCCTTTGTGCGAGCGGCCGACCTAAGCCCTGAGCGCACCAACAAGTTCAGGCGCATGGCCCGGGCCGCCTACCTGGGGGCGAACGTCACAGGAGACCTGGGGATGGCGCCCAACCTCCTGGGTGAGAGCGAAGTCGAGCAGGATCCGGACACGTCCTTGATGATGACCCTGGCGGCGGCGGCCCAGCTGCTTAACCAAGATGGCGCCCTGGACACCACTTACCGGTTGTTGGTCAATGCAATCGACATGCATGTTGGCCCCTTCCGGGCGGACGACCTCGTCCTCGTTGAGGTGCTGCACACGCTGTTGTTGGTCTGCTACTTCGGCGGACGTTCCGGGCTGTGGGAACCCTTCGACAATGCGATGGCTCGCCTGGACCCGGAGCCGCCTCTGGATCTGCGTTTGGTCAGCGGCACGCTGCGAGACCCTGTACGAACAGCGGAAGCTGTGCTGGACGACCTGGACCAGGCGATCGCCCGGTTGAACCGGGAGCAAGACCCAGCCCACGTACGGCGTGTCGGTATCGCCGCCGTGTTCGTCGATCGGGTGGGAGGTTGCCGCCAAGCCTTGTGGCGGGTGGTGGAGGACGGTCGCGCCGGAGGGGCGATCACCTCCTCCATCGACGCCCTGTTCCTGCTAGGCAACGACGACTTCTTTGCGGGCGCCTGGGAGGACATGGACCGGGTCACAGCCGAAGGATTACGCCTGTGCGAGGAGCTTGGCTACCAGATGCTTGAGTGGCCCGGACGGTTCCTTCGTGGTCTCGTGGCGGCCGCGCGTGGCGACGATGCAACGGTCAGGTTGATGACTGACCGTATGGCAGCTTGGGCGTTCCCGCGCCGCGTCGGCTCCGTCCAGGGGTACATCGACCACATCAACTGCCAAGCGGCCCTCACACGTGGGGACTACGACGCCGCTTACCGGCACGCGTCGAGCGTCAGCCCTGCAGGGGAGTTGGCATCGCATTCGACACTCGCGCTGTGGCTGATCCTTGACATGACCGAAGCCGCTGTACGGTCCGGCCGGGCGGCCGAAGCATCCGCTCACGTCGCTGCCGTCACCCAGGCCAGGGTCGCGCATCTGTCCACCCGCCTGCAGTTCATGACGCTGGGCGCCGCTGCGCTGGCTGCGCCCCGGGCGGAAGCCATCCAGCGATTCGATGCGGCTCTTGCGGCGCCGGACAGCGAACTCTTCCCGTTCCAGCTGGCCCGCATCCAACTGGCCTACGGCGAACACCTCCGACGCGCGCGGCACGCCGCTGCGGCCAGAGCGCAGCTCACCGATGCAATGGAGATATTCGGCAGGCTGGGAGCGCGGCCTTGGGCTCAACGGGCAGCACGGGAGCTCAGGGCGACCGGCAAGACCCAATCGGGCC
>JAWWOM010000179.1:0-2578 GCA_033851655.1 Frankiales bacterium | reverse complement strand
CTCGTCGAGGATGGCGACCCGGTCGATCGCTGCACTGATCGCCTTCTTCACGGCGACGCGGGCGCGTTCCTGGCTCGAGCCGGTCGTCCGGGCGCGCCCGCCGAGGCCGGTGGCGCGGGCGAGCTCGCCCAGCAAGGCTTCGCGTTCGTTGCGTACGGCGTCCAGCCGGCCGAGGTCGGCCCACTGCTCGGCCTCGGTCAGCTCGTCGTCGAGGTCCCGCAGCCGTTGCCGGTAGGCCTTGAGGGCCTGCTTGTCGAGGAGCTCGCCGAGCCCGGACTCCACCGCCACCCCGGTGCCGGCGCCGACCAGGTCCAGGGCGCCGACCGGCTGGCCCGGACGGCGCAGGAGCTCCCGGAGGTAGCCGAAGCCGCGCAAGGCCGTGACCGGCACGGCTGCCTGCTCCGGCCCGACCAGCCAGAGCCCGCCAGGAGCCGGATGCAGGTGGACCCGGCGCGACCCCCCGTCCGCCGGCCTCCAGGACCTGAGCCGGTCCCGCCACCACTGGGCCCCGAGACGTTCGTACGCCGCGAGGGCCCGGCTTCGGAGCCGGTCGGCCTGCTCCGCGTCACCCAGCAGTGCCGCCGCACGGCAGAGCGTGTCGTCGGTCACGCCGTGGAACATCACCGCACCGGCGTTGAACACCGCCCTGCCGCTGTGGGGCGTGAGCAACCGGGCGGCGGTCCGGACCACGTCGAGGTCCCCGACGGCGAGGGAGGCTTCGAGCACGCACTGCAGGGTCAGCAGCCAGTTGACATCGCGGGGCAGGTCGTCCAGGACGCGCCCCTGGAAGGTGTGTACGAGGGCCCGAGCCCGGTCCAGCTGCCCGGCGCAGACCCAGAGGAACGCGGCCTCGGCGCACACAGCCGTGGCGCCTTCGGCCAGTGCGAACGCCTCGCACTCGCTGGCCCCGGCTGCGCAGGTGGCAGTGTCGCCGGACTGTGCCGCGGCGTAGGCCTCCATCGCCTTGAGCACCATCCAGGCATCCGCAAGCCGGGCATGTTCAGCGGCCGCCGCAGCCATGCTCAGCAACCGGGCGCCGGTGTCGGTCCGGCCACGCAGCAGGTCGAGCATCAGCCGCCGGGACGCCGCGAAGAACAGCGCGCGGGCGGACTCCTCACCCAGCAGCTCCAGAGCGCGCATCTGCCGGTGTACGGCCTGGAGGTCGAGCGCCTCGCAGGCAACCTGCAGGCTCCACAGATGGGCCTGCAGCCGGGCGTCGGGGTCGAGGACGTGGGCGGCGACATCATCCAGCCGGGCGGCCAGCATCCGGCGCACGTCGAGCTCATCCGGCCCCCAGTGCGCGGCCAACGCGGCGTCGAGGCAGTCGGCCAGCAGCTCAGGGGCGCCGACGCGCTGGGCCCGGTCCACTGCCTCGTCAGCGAACTGGACGGCGCGCCCCGTCTGACCGGCATAGGCCCAGCAGCGGGCCAGGGCGGCGGCCACACGCGCCCGTGCTGCGTCGTCGGTGGTACGGGCCAGCAGGTCGTAGAGCTGGGCCGGCAGCTTGCCCGGCTCCGAGCCGAACACGTAGACCGACGCCGCGCCGAGCACCGACTCGGTCCAGCCGTCGAGGTCGTCCTCGACCCGGCAGCGGGTCGCCGCCTCGTCGTACAACCGGGTCGCGGCCGCCCCCCGACCGCCCGCTCGGGCAGCGTCGGCACGGTCGAGGAGATCGCGGACGGTCGACGAGTGCGTCACCACGCCTCATCTTGACAACGAGCGGGCCTCAGCGCCATGGCCGCCCTGGCCGCTATGGGCGCACGAGCCGCACCGCCTCAGCATGTTCACGCTGCCGGGCCTCGTCCCAGTCACCGGTGCAGTAGATCGACAGCTCCACGATGCTGCCGCCGACGACATCGGCCCTGATCATCTCGCGGCTGTACCAGCGCTGTCCCTCGTGCTGCCAGCGCTCCTCGAACTCGATCGTGAACCCCTGCGCTGTCTGCTCGAGGCGCTCCACCCGGACCTGTCCGGGGAAGGGATGGTTCCCGGCACGGAGAGCGAAGATCCCCTCGGCGGTCGTGGCCTGCACCCGCCACTGCGGCAGGGAGAGGTCGGAGAACACGTCGGGCGCAAACAGTCCGTCGGCAACGGATCCGGTCTCCAGGAACCGGATCAGCCCGGCTACCACCGCCGTCGTGTCCGGCCTGGTGATCGTGCCGGCGCTCCTCGGCGGAGTCATGCCGGGGTTCCCGATCGGGTCAGGTTGCCCTGGACGACGGCCATGGTCGCCTCGAGCTCGGCGGTGGGGCTGAACTCCACGATGGTCGTGCCGGCGGTGAACAGGGGCAGGTGTCCCGGTGGCGCGTAGTAGGCGTCGCCCGCCACGAAGGTCTCCTCGTGGTCCGCCCAGCGGAAGGTCAGCTGACCTTCCGTCACGACGCCCCAGTGCCGGCACTGGCAGCGGTCGCCGGGGAGCCCGACGAAGTACGGCGCAGGATCGGCGTCCTGCTTGAGGGTCTCGAAGCCGACGGTGTAGTCGCCCAGGGCCGCGTAGCGGCCCTCGATCTGCGGCTCGTCCACCGCGACCGGAGTCGTCAGTCGGTTGGCGCTTGGCATGGTGTCCTCCCTGGTGAAT
>JAWWOM010000147.1:0-2828 GCA_033851655.1 Frankiales bacterium | reverse complement strand
CGCGGTGCGCTACTTCTGGTGTCGACGCGAGGCCGAAAATCCTGAATGACCAGGATTGACCGGCCCAGCCACCCCCAACTGACTAGCCTCCCTCGAGGTCCCCCTCGAGCTCCAGGTAGGTCTGCCGCAGCCGCGCCAGCGTGTCCTCCTCCGGCTCGGCCCACAGACCACGGTCTGCGGCCTCGAGCAGCCGTTCGGCAATGCCGCGCAGCGCCCAGGGGTTGGACTTCGCCATGAATGCCCGGTTGGTCTCGTCGAAGACGTACTCGGCACTGAGCCGCTCGTACATCCAGTCGTCGACCACACCGGCGGTGGCGTCGTATCCGAACAGGTAGTCCACCGTCGCCGACATCTCGAACGCGCCCTTGTAGCCGTGCCGCTGCATCGCCGCGATCCAACGCGGGTTGACGACGCGGGCCCGGAAGACCCGCTTGGTCTCCTCGGCCAGGGTCCGGGTCTTGACCGCGTCGGGGGTGGCGGAGTCTCCGACATAGGCCGCGGGGCTGCTGCCGGTGAGCGCCCGGACGGCGGCGACCATCCCGCCGTGGTACTGGAAGTAGTCGTCGGAGTCGACGATGTCGTGCTCGCGGTTGTCCTGGTTCTTCGCCGCCACGGCAACCCTGCGATAGACCGCCTCCATGTCGCCGCGAGCCTCACGGCCGTCGAGACCTCGGCCGTACGCGTACCCGCCCCACACGGCGTAGACCTCCGCCAGGTCGGCGTCCGTCCGCCAGTCGCGCGAGTCGATCAGCGGCAGCAACCCGGCCCCGTAGGCGCCCGGCTTCGAGCCGAAGACCCGGGTGGTGGCCCGCCGCCAGTCGCCGTGCTCCTTGGCGTCGGCACGGGCGTGGGCGGCGACGAAGTTGACCCCGTCGGGTTCTTCGAGGCCGGCGACCTCACTGACCGCGTCGTCGATGAGCTGAACCACATGGGGGAATGCGTCCCGGAAGAAGCCGGAGATCCGCACGGTGACGTCGATCCGCGGCCTGCCGAGCTCCTCGTACGGAACCACCTCGAAACCGCTCACCCGTCGCGACGCGTCGTCCCACACCGGGCGACATCCCAGCAGCCACAGGATCTCTGCGATGTCGTCGCCCGCAGTGCGCATCGCGCTGGTCCCCCAGACGACGAGACCGACGGACTGCGGCCACTCGCCGTCGTTGTCCTCGCGGTAGCGCGCCAGCAGCGAGTCCGCCAGCGCCACACCCACCGTCCACGCCAGCCGGGAAGGGATCGCCTTGGGGTCGACGCTGTAGAAGTTGCGCCCCGTCGGCAGGACGCCGACCAGACCACGGGTCGGCGAACCCGAAGGCCCCGCCGGCACGTAGCCGCCGTCGAGGGCGTGCAGCAGGTGATCGATCTCGTCGGTGGTCCTGGCCAGCCGGGGCACCACCTCGGAGGCGGCGAAGTTGAGCACCTGCAGGACTTCCGGAGCCGGCTCGCCCAGGATCTCCTCGACCAGCACCGGCACCTTGTACGGGTCCCAGCCGGCGTCGGCCAGCGTCTCGACCAGCCGTCGTGCCACGGACTCGACCAGGTCGATCGCGTCGGCGGCCGTACGTGCAGGTCCGTCGGCGAGCGCGGAAAGCCTTGCCGGCACGGTAGTCTGGGCACCGGGCTCGGCCAGCAGCGCCTTTTCGTCCAGCCCGACCAACCTGGTCAGCGCCCGCCGAAGACCAGGCACCGCTCCCCCGTCGCCGGCCCAGGTCTGCTCTGCGCGCAGCACGCCGAGAACCAGGTTGACCAGCGCCTCGCCCTCCGGTGCGCCGCCGAGGATGTGCAGCCCGTCGCGGATCTGGACGTCCTTGATCTCGCACAGGTAGCCGTCGATGTGCAGCACGAACTCGTCGAACTCCTCCTCCGACGGTGCCTCGTCGACGTGCAGGTCGTGGTGCAGCTGGGCCGCCGTGACCAGCTCCCAGATCTGGGCCCTGATCACCGGCAGCTTGACCGGGTCCAGCGCCGCGACGCTGGCATGCTCGTCGAGCAGCTGCTCGAGCTTGGCCAGCTCGTTGTAGGTGTCCGCCCTGGCCATCGGCGGCACCAGGTGGTCGACGATGGTGGCGTGGCCCCGGCGTTTGGCCTGGGTACCCTCGCCCGGGTCGTTGACGATGAACGGGTAGACCAGCGGCAGGTCGCCAAGGACCGCGTCGGGCGCACAGCTTGCCGAGAGCCCCAATCCCTTGCCGGGCAGCCATTCCAGCGTCCCGTGCTTGCCGAGGTGCACGACGGCGTCGGCGCCGAACTCGCGGTCCAGCCACCGGTAGGCCGCCAGGTAGTGGTGGCTCGGGGGCAGCGCAGGGTCGTGGTAGATCGCGATCGGGTTCTCGCCGAAGCCCCGCGGCGGCTGGATCGCCAGCACGACGTTGCCGAACTGCAGGCAGGCCACCACGATGTCGCCGTCATCGACATAGAGGGCACCGGGCGGCTCACCCCACGTCGCCAGCATCCCCCGGCGCAGCCCGTCCGGCAGCTCGTCGAACCAGGCCTGGTACGTGCCCAGCGGCACCCGCGCCTTGTTGCCGGCGAGCTGCTCCTCGGTGAGCCACTCGACATCGTGCCCGCCTGCCGCGATGAGCGTGTGGATCAGCTCGTCGGAGTCCTCCGGGAACTCGCCCACGTCGTAGCCGGCCGCCCGCATCGCCTTGAGCAGCACCACCGCGCTGGCCGGGGTGTCCAGCCCGACCGCGTTGCCGACCCGGGCGTGCTTCGTCGGGTACGAGGACAGCACCAGCGCGATCTTCTTCTCGGCGTTGGTCTTGCGCCGCAGCGCCGCCAGCCTGGTCGCGATGCCGGCCACCCGCGACGCCCGCTCGGGGTCGGCGACG
>JAWWOM010000119.1:0-10525 GCA_033851655.1 Frankiales bacterium | reverse complement strand
AGGGCGACCGCCGTGGTGTCCGAGCCGCCGCGGCCGAGGGTGGTGATCTCCTTGGTGTCCTGGGAGACCCCCTGGAAGCCGGCGACGATCACGACGTAGCCGTCGTCGAGCGCCTGCCGGATGCGGCCGGGCGTGACGTCGATGATGCGGGCCTTGCCGTGGCTGGAGTCGGTGATGACGCCGGCCTGCGACCCGGTGAACGACCGCGCCTCGAAGCCCAGGTTGGCGATCGCCATGGCCAGCAGCGCCATCGAGACCCGCTCCCCGGCGGTGAGCAGCATGTCGAGCTCGCGCGGCGGCGGGACCGGGGAGATCTCCTTGGCCAGGTCGAGCAGCCGGTCGGTCTCGTCGCCCATCGCGGAGACCACGACCACGACGTCGTTGCCGTCCCGGCGGGCATCGGCAATGCGCTCGGCAACCCGCTTGATCCGCTCGGCGTCGGCGACGGACGAGCCGCCGTACTTCTGGACGACGAGCCCCACAGCACAGCTCCCGGAATCGGCGGACAAAGAGAAGGCCCGGCATCCCGAGCAGCGCCCATTCTACGAGAGGCACGGACGGGGTCCGCGCCGTCGCCCGATCGGTGAGACCTCCTCCGCGGGCTCGCCGCGTACGGGACAAGGTCAGACGTCGATGCGGCGACGGCCCTCGAACGCCCGGCCCAGAGTCACCTCGTCGGCGTACTCGAGGTCACCGCCTACCGGGAGCCCGCTCGCCAGCCGGCTGACCATCAGCCCCATCGGCTTGATCAGCCGGGCCAGGTAGGTCGCCGTCGCCTCGCCCTCGAGGTTGGGGTCGGTCGCCAGGATCAGCTCGGTCACGACGCCGTCGGCCAGGCGCACCATGAGCTCGCGTACCCGAAGGTCGTCCGGCCCGATGCCCTCGATCGGACTGATCGCGCCGCCGAGGACGTGGTAGCGGCCGCGGAACTCGCGGGTCTTCTCCACCGCCACGACGTCCTTGGGCTCCTCGACCACGCAGATGACGGTCAGGTCGCGGCGCGGGTCGCGGCAGATCCGGCACTCCTCGGCCTCTGCGACGTTGCCGCAGATCCGGCAGAACCTGACCTTGTCCTTGACCTCCGTCAACGCACTGACCAGGCGCCGTACGTCGACCGGGTCCGCGGCCAGCAGGTGGAACGCGATCCGCTGCGCGCTCTTGGGTCCCACGCCGGGCAACCGGCCGAGCTCGTCGATCAGATCCTGTACCGCGCCCTCGTACACCTCAGAGCCCCGGCAGGCCCATGCCGCCGAGACCTGCCGAGAGCGGGCCCATGGTGTCCGCCGCCAGCTTTTCGGCATTGCTGCAGGCATCCCGTACGGCGGCCACGACGAGGTCCTGCAGGGTCTCGACGTCCTCGGGGTCGACGACGGAGGGTGCGATCTCGAGGCTGACCAGCTCGCGGGTGCCGGTGACGACCGCCTTGACCAGGCCGCCGGCGGTCTCACCGCTGACCTGGGTCTCGGCCAGCTCGGCCTGGGCGGCCATCATCTGCTGCTGCATCTTCTGGGCCTGCGCCATGAGCTGCTGCAGGTTGGGCTGCGGACCGGGCATCGGACTCGTACTCCTCGGGGCACCAGGGGGACGGCTCCGAGCCTACGTCGGGAGGCTGACCAAAGCGGTCAGGCCGAGGCCGCGCCGTCGCCGTGCCGGGTGCCCGGGTGGTGGCCGCTCACCCCGAAGGAGCCGAGCCGAGCCGTCGTCGCCATGGTCGAGGCGAACGACTCCGGCCGGTCGGACCAGCACATCCGGTCCCGGCCGGTCGCCTTCGCCAGGTAGACGGCACGGTCGGCCGCCGCCAGCGTTGCATGGGGCTGGACGGCCCCCTCGTGCAGGGCTGCCCCGGCCGAGAACGTGGTCGAGCTGCGCCGGCCCCAGGTCTCACGGAGCCGGTTGACGAGCAGGTCGGCGCCGGCCCGGCCGCGGCCCCGGACCAGTACCGCGAACTCCTCCCCGCCATAGCGGGCAGCGATGTCGGACTCGCGCACCTGCTCGCGGAGAGCGGCACCGAAAGCCGCCAGCTCGCGGTCGCCGGCCGCGTGCCCGAGGGTGTCGTTGACGTCCTTGAAGTGGTCGAGGTCAACGAACACCAGGGCGTCGCCCTCACCGATCGTGGTCAGCTCACGGAAGAACACCCGCCGGTTGCTGAGCCCGGTCAAGACGTCCGTGTCGGCGTCGCGAACCAGCTGCTCGGCCTGCCGGAGCTGGTCGATCACCCGCCCGGTGGCCTCGGCCAGCAGGTTGAGACCGCGAGCGGTGATGGCGTCGACCGACCGCCGGTGCCGGCGGAAGCCGGCGATGGCCACACCCGCCGGCGCGCCGGGCCGGCCGAACAGCGGCAGGTAGATCACCGAGGCGATGTCCATCTCCTCCAGCCAGCTCTGCTGGACCAGCTCCGACGCGCGGGCGTCAGGCACGAAGACCATCCGCCGATGCAGCATCGCCAGCCCGATCCCGCTCGGCTCCAGCGCTGTGTCCATCACGACCTGACCGCGGCCCGTGTCGGTGTCCTCGGGCCGCCCAGAACCACCGCCGAACACGAAGCGGGTGGACCCTGCGGTCTCCGGCAGCACCACGACGGCCACATCGGCCCCGAGCAGCCGGAGCAGGACCGCCGAGCCCAGGTCGGTCGCCTCAGCCACCGAGCGGCAGCCGGTGAGGCCGGCAACGCCCATGAGCAGCTCGTCGAGGGTGTCACCGGCGATCCGCTGCACCTCGACGTAGCGCGCGATCACCTCGCCCAGCATGCTGCCGATACCCACCATGATCACCAACGGTACGAACACCGTGCCCGACTCGCCGGTGAGGATCGCGGTGGACCCGACCAGCAGCGCGTACGGCGCCATGACGATGGGGGTGCCCGGTCGTCGCGTCACACCGGCGAAGACGAAGGTGAGCCCGTACAGCGGGAGGTAGTAGAGCAGGCCGTGGGCGAGGCCACCGACCCCGGCGCCGATGATGGTCATGCCGAGGTAGATCGGGATCAGGATCGCCCGGTCGGACCAGCGCTGCCACGGCAGGAGCAGCAGGAGTGCCGCCATGCAGGCCGCGACCGCGACCAGGATCCACATCCAGCCCTTGTGCACGGAGGCCGGGGTGAACGGGATGGTCACGGCGGCCACGCTGAAGCCGATCGTGTAGAGCCCCGAGCCGAGCCGTGCCTGGCGGACCCGGGTGTCGACCGAGGGGTCGCTGAAGGGCGCGCGCAGGCGCCCCAGCAGCGAACCGCCGAGGACGACCGAGCCCGGATGGGTGCTGGTGGCGCCACTCACAGCGGGTCTATCGACAGACCTGGGGCCGGGGTGAACCCCACAACCACCCGAATTGCACAGCTGCAGGCGCCGTAGGGACCAGGTGGGAGGGTTCAGCCGGGCGTCACCCGGCGTCGATCTGGCCGATCACCTTGGCACCCAGGCTGTCGCTCAGCAGGGCGACCGCCGCCTCTTCCGGGTCGACCCGTGGGGCCGGCTCCGCCTGCTCGTCCGGGTCCTCGTCCGCGGCCGCGTCCCCCGGTGCGAAGCCCTCGTGAGCCGCAGGGGCGGCCGCACCCGGTCCGCCGGGTGGCACCGAGGTGGCGGCACCGTCCCCCGACTGGCCGCGCTCGTCCGGCGGCCCGCCGGCGACGGTCTCGATGCGGCAGTCGATCCCGAGGACCTGGCGCAGCGCCTCGCACAGGACGTCCTCGTTGATCCCGCTGTGGTACTGACGGCGGATCGGCTCGGTCGAGAAGGACAGCGTCAGCGAGCGGCCGGAGACCTCGACGATCTGGGCGTACTGGGACAGCAGGGCCCAGGTGGTCATCTTGCGGCGGTTCTTGATGTCGTCCAGGACGTCGGGCCACAGCCGGCGTACGGCGGCGGCGTCCAGGCTGCCGCCGGCGACCGCCTCGACCGCGGACATCGGGGCCGGCGGAGGAGCGGCCGCCTCGGCTGCGGCCACCTGGTCGGCCTCAGCGGCCTGCCGCTCGGCGGCGGCCGGAGCCCCCGGCCGGGCCGCGACCGGCCACGCAGCCGAGCTGGCCTGAACCGGCGGCGTCGCCCGGACAGGGGTTGGTACGGGCGCCGGCCGGGTCGAGGGCGCGCTCGCCGTCGGCTGCGGGTTGGCCGGCCGGGAGGCGACGGGAGCGGCGGCCGGCGAATCAGTCTGGCCGGCGGCCTGGACGGCGGTCGGGGTCACGGCCGACGGTGACGGGCGGGCCGCCTGGGCAGCGCTGACGGCCGGCCGGGGCGCGCCGATCGGCGCTCCTTCGACCTCGAGCCGGCGCTCCAGCCGGTCGAGCCGGGCGAGCATGCTCGACTCGTCCTTGGCAGCGGCCGGGAGCAGGATCCGGGCGCAGATCAGCTCGAGCATCAACCGGGGGGCGGTGGTGCCGCGCATCTCGACCAGGCCGGCGTTGAGCAGGTCGCCGGCGCGGGACAGCTCGGCGGAGCCCAGCCGGGCGGCCTGGACGGCCATCCGCTCGAGCTGGTCCTGGGGCGCGTCGAGCAGGCCCTTGCTGGCGGCGTCGGGGACCGCCTCGAGGATGAGCAGGTCGCGGATCCGCTCGAGCAGGTCGGCAGCGAACCGGCGCGGGTCGTGGCCGCTCTCGACCACCCGGTCGACGATCTCGAACACGGCTGCGCCGTCCCTGGCAGCGAACGCGTCGATGATCTCGTCGAGCAGCGCGGCGTCGGTGAAGCCGAGCAGGGCGACGGCCCGCGCATAGGTGAGGCCCTCTGGGCCCGCCCCGGCGAGCAGCTGGTCGAGGACCGAGAGGGCGTCACGGGCAGAGCCGCCGCCGGCCCGTACGACGAGGGGAAGCACGAGCGGGTCGACCTGGACGTCCTCCTGGGCACAGATGTTCTGCACCAGGCCGAGCAGCTCGCGCGGCGGCACCAGCCGGAACGGATAGTGGTGCGTCCGCGAGCGGATGGTGCCGATGACCTTCTCGGGCTCGGTCGTGGCAAAGATGAACTTCAGGTGCGACGGCGGCTCCTCGACCAGCTTGAGCAGGGCGTTGAAGCCCTCGCGACTGACCATGTGCGCCTCGTCGACGATGTAGATCTTGTACGTGCTCGAGACGGGCGCGTAGAACGCGCGCTCGCGCAGGTCACGGGCGTCGTCCACGCCACCGTGCGAGGCGGCGTCGATCTCGATCACGTCGAGGCTGCCGGGGCCGTTCGGCGCGAGCGCCACGCAGGAGTCACAGACACCGCACGGGTTGGGCGTGGGCCCCTCATAGCAGTTGAGCGACCGGGCCAGGATGCGGGCACTGGAGGTCTTGCCGCAGCCGCGCGGGCCGGAGAAGAGGTAGGCGTGGTGCACCTTGCCGTTGAGGATCGCCTGCTGCAGCGGCCCGGTCACGTGCTCCTGGCCGATGACCTCGCTGAACGTGCCAGGGCGGTACTTGCGGTAGAGGGCGAGGCTCACGGGCGCAAGCGTACGTCACCCGGACGACGGTCTCCCGGCCGGATCTCCAGGGCTGTGGAGCACGGGTACCAGGGCTCTGCGCGGGGAACGGGTCGGGCACCTGCCCGCGACGACGAGGGAGAGCGCCATGAGTGACGAGAAGCAGATCGATCAGACCGACCTCCAGCAGGACAGCCCGGCTGAGGCCGAGGCCGAGGTCACCGACCCGGACGGCGACGAGTCGAACGAGGCAGGGCCGGACGAGGCAGGGCCGGACGAGGTCGGTATCGGCCAGGTGGGACTCGGCGGGATCGCGGGCGTTGCCGGCGCGGGCACCCGGCCGGGCCGCTAGACGCGAAGACCCCTCACGCACCCGCCAGAGCTCGCCTACCCTTGCTGCCTTCCGGCCCTGGGGGGATTCGGGGAGGTGGCGCCGCGTGAGGGGCTGCAAGCACTCTAACCGAACCGCGGCAGACCCTGGTTGCCGCAACGGGTAGTCTCTCCGACGGAGGATTCGCCTAGTTGGCCTAGGGCGCACGCTTGGAAAGCGTGTTGGGGGCAACCCCTCGCGAGTTCGAATCTCGCATCCTCCGCCACACGCCACCTCGGGAGGTGTCGGCAGCACGTGAGCGCCGACGCCGCGCCGGATCAGGTCGAGCCACCAGGGCTCAGCAGTGGCAAGGGCGTCGAGGCCGGTCTCGGCCTGAGCCTGTTGCTGCTCGTGCTGGTGGCCGGGCTGGGCGCGAGTGCGGTCGAGCCGCGGCTGCCCGGTGCCGGCCACCTGCCGCCGTGGACCCTGCTCGGCGCCAGGCCCGACTCGCTCGGCGTCGTGGTCCTGGTCATCGCCGCCCTGGTGACCGGCGGGCTCGCCCTCGCCAGGGCCGTCCGGGCCGCGGCTCACGACTGGCAACCCCGCCCCTCCCGCCTCGTCGCGGCCGGGATCCTCGCCGTGGTCGCGATGTCGCTGGTCCCGGCCACCGGGTCAGCGGACCCCGAGAGCTATGCCGCGTACGGGCGGATGGTCGAGCTCGGCCGTGACCCGTACACGACGACGCCCGCGCAGCTGGTCAGGATCGGCGACCCGATCGCCGCTGCCGTCGAGGATCCGTGGAAGGACACGGCTTCGGTGTACGGGCCGCTCGCCACGGCCGAGCAGCGGTTCGCGTCCTCGATCGGGCACCGGTCGGTGCGGACCACAGTCGTGGTGCTGGTCGTCGCGAACGGCATCGCGTTCGTGCTGACCGGACTGGTGCTGGTGGCAGCGGCCGGCAGCGAGGCCGGCCGGCGGCGGGCCGCGTTGCTGTGGATGCTCAACCCGCTGCTGCTCTGGGAGCTGGTCTCGGGGGCCCACCTCGACGCGCTGGTCGCGCTGGGCTGCGTCGCCGGTGTCGTACTGGTCCCGAAGTCGCGGCTCGCCGCAGGTGCGCTGCTCGGGTGTGCCGCCGCCGTCAAGCTGCCGGCTCTCGCCGTGGTCGCCGGAGTTCTCTGGTCCTGCAGGCATTCTCGCCGCAATCTTGCGGAAGTTCTGCTCGGCACCGGCGGGGTCCTGGCCGTCTCGTACGCCACCGTCAGCTCGCACGCCATCGGACGTTCGCTGCACGCCGGCCAGCTCGCGTCGTGGGCCACGCCGTGGCGGGCAGGCATCTCCCTGCTCGACGCAACCGTCGGTCGGCCCGGGTCCCGTACCCTGATGTCGGTCGTCGCCCTCGCCGTCGCGCTGGCCTTCGCGGTTGCCTTGCTGCGTAAGGAGAGTAGCGCTCCGCAGGTGACCATCCGATCGGCCGCGACCGCCGGGTTCTGCTGCTACTTCAGCTATCTGCTGGCGGCACCTTACGCGTTGCCGTGGTACGACGCCCCGGCCTGGGGCCTGCTCGTGCTGATGGCACCGTCCGCGTACGACCTGTTGCTGACCGCGCGGACCACGGCGCTGGCTGCGGCCTACGTCACGCACGACGACCCGCACCTGACCTCGCCCGCGCACGCCGTGGTCATCGCCCTGCGCAACGTCGTCAGCCCGATCGTGTTGACGGCGGTCCTGCTGTGGACAGTTGCCCTGGTACGAAGACCTTCTCCGCCGCCCGGGTGAGGCCTCCAGGGGGCCGCTGCAGGATTTCGGCCAACCCGCCCCGACTTGGCGGCGCGGGCGTAGGGTCATTGCCAGACACACGTTTTCAGGCGGGGGCCGATGGACGACGGGGGAACGGGCAAGGCTGGTCGCCTTGCCGACGCGAGCGCCCAGCAGGCGAGACGGTACGGGCGGCTGCTCCAGCTGCAGACCCGGCTGGCCGAGAGCACGGCCGACCTCAAGTCGCTGCAGGACAACGTCGCCAGGGACGTGGCCGTCCTGCTCGGAGACGCGTGCGTCATCTTCCGTCTCGATGACGATGGCGAGTGGCTGCGGCCGGTCAGCTGGTTCCACCCGGTCGCCAGCGGCCACGAGATGCTCGCGGACATCGCCGGAGCCGGCGCCGCCCGGGCCGGTGAAGGCCTGGTCGGCAAGGTCGTGGAACGCAACCGGCCGATGCTGCTCAAGGACCTCGAGGCTGAGGATGTCCGGGCCCGGTTCCACCCCAGCTACCTCCCCTACCTCGACCGCTTCGGCATCCGCTCGCTGATCGAGGTGCCGCTGCGGGTGCGCGGGCGCACGACGGGCGCCCTGGTGTTCGCGCGCGACGTCACCAGTGCCCCGTACGACGAGGACGACCTCGCCCTCGCCGTCGACGTCGGCCAGCGGGTGGCGCTCGCTGTCGACAACGCTGAGCTGCTTGCCCGTACCGCGCAGGAGGCGTCCGGACACCGGAGCGCGCTGGAGGAGATCGGGGCGACCGAGGCACGCTACCGCGAGCTGCTGGACTCCTCGCCGATCCCGGTGTCGGTGCTGGTGGCCGACCTCCAGCAGTACGCGAACCCCGCGGCGCTGCGGCTCTTCGGGGTCGAGCGGCCGGAGGACCTGATCGGCCACAGCGTGCTCGAGTTCATCCACGCCGCGGACCGCGACCGGGTCGCTCGCCGCGCCGAAGGAGTGGCGAGGGGCGCGCTCACCACGAGCGGCCTGCAGTTTCGGATCGTGCAGCCCGGGGGCGGCGAGCTGGTCGCGACCGCCATGGGTTCGCTGGTCAACTGGGAGGGGCGCAGCGGTGTCCAGGTGATGTTCGAGGACGTCACCGAGCGGGCCCGCGCCGAGGCGTTGCAGCTGGAGCGCGAGCGATTTCATGCCGAGGTGCTGGACGCCATGGCGGTCCACGCACTCGTGCTCGACGAGTCGGGCAACGTCATGCTGACCAACGCCGCCTGGGACGACCACCTGGGCCGGCAGGGCTACCCCGGCGGCACCCCGGTCGGCAGCAACTTCCTGGCCGGGTGCCGGGTCACCACCAGCGAGCCCAAGGCGCTGACCCACCTCATCGCCGATGGCATCGAGTCCGTGCTCCGCGGCAACGCCCGGCAGTACACACACGACCTGCCCGTGATCTACACCGACGGCAGCACCGAGTGGTTCACCCTCAACGCCCTGCCGATGTCAGCGGGGGCGGCCCGGGTGATCGTCACGCTCACCGAGATCACCCAGCGCAAGGAGTTCGAGGCAGAGCTCGCCCACCAGGCGAGCCACGACCCGCTCACCGGGCTGCCCAACCGGCTGCTTCTGCAGGACCGGCTCGAGCGCGCCCTGCTCACCGGCCGTGAGGACCGCGTGGTCGCCGCCGTCTTCGTCGACATCGACCACTTCAAGCTGATCAACGACTCCTACGGGCACGAGGCCGGGGACGCCGTGCTGACTGCTGTCGCCAGCCGGCTGTCCGCCGCCGTACGGCCGTCGGACACCGTGACCCGCTTCGCCGGCGACGAGTTCGTCGTGGTGTGTGAGTCCCTCGACAACCCGGACCAGGTGATGGGGCTCGCCGACCGGCTGCTCGCCTCGCTCAAGGGCAGCTATCCCGTGCCGGGGGCGTCGCTCGAGCTCTCGGTGAGCACCGGTATCGCCATCGCCGGCCCGGGCGACACCGCCGAGGACGTGGTCCGCAATGCCGACACCGCAATGTTCGAGGCCAAGAACCGCGGCCGCGACCGGGTGGTCGTCTTCGACAGCGCGTTGTCCGGGCGGGCGAAGGCGCGCCTCGACATGACCCGGGAGCTCCGCTACGCCGTCGAGCGCGGCGAGCTCGAGCTGCACTACCAGCCGGTGCTCGACCTGCGCCAGGGCCGGGTCGCCGGCGTGGAGGCGCTGCTGCGCTGGAACCGCCCCGGCCACGGGCAGATCCCGCCGCTGACCTTCATCCCCGTCGCCGAGGACAACGGGCTGATCGTCGCGGTGGGCGAATGGGTGGTGCGGCAGGCCTGCTCGATGGCCGCCGCAAGCCGGCCGATTCCCGGCGAGGCGCCGCTGTCGGTCGCGGTCAACCTCTCCGCCCGCCAGCTCGGCGCCGCCGGCCTGGTCGACTCGATCGGCCAGGCCCTGCGCGAGACCGGCCTGGACCCGAGCCGGCTGACCCTCGAGCTGACCGAGACCACGGTCATGGACGACCCGGTCGCGGCCAACGTCATCCTCGGGCAGCTCAAGGACCTCGGCGTCCGGCTCTCGATCGACGACTTTGGTACGGGTTACTCGTCGCTGGCCTACCTGCAGCGATTCCCCGTCGACGAGCTGAAGATCGACCACTCCTTCGTCGACGGCCTCGGCACCGAGACCAGTGACGGCGCCATCGTCTCCGGCATCATCTCGCTCGCGCACACCCTCGACCTCGACGTCGTCGCCGAGGGCATCGAGACCCCGCTGCAGCTGCAACGGCTGCGGGAGCTCGGCTGCGAGCGGGCGCAGGGCTTCCTGATCGCAAGGCCGCTCGACGCCTGCTCCTTGGCCGGCTGGCTGGCCGACCACCATGGCGCCGCCCGCATCGTCGGCTGAGCGCAGCCGCCGCCGTTCCTGACGACCGGCTGGCCGGCGACGAATCCCGTCGGGGCGGCGGCCCGGCTGGCGAGGAACGGGGGAGCGCCTCGCGCGACAGCGATCTTGCGTCAAGCGCGGCGATCTGGGCCGCACCCGCCAACGGAGGGCACGTGCGTTCGCCCGTCGCGTTGGCCGTACCGATGATGACGCTCGCTGCCTCCGGGGCATGGCCAGATCCACAACCTCGCAGGG
>JAWWOM010000116.1:0-4898 GCA_033851655.1 Frankiales bacterium | reverse complement strand
GGGCCGAACCGGGCGAGGTAGGCGGCCTTCGACTCGGGCGCCGTGCCGAAGATCCCCGTCTTCGGCTCGGTCTCGAAGTAGTTCTCGTACCGGATCGGGGTGCGTTTGATCAGGTCGGCCATCTGGTTGACGTAGTAGGGGTCGTCCCCGGCGCCCTCGTGCTTGGAGGACGAGACCAGGCCCCACTCAGGGATGCTGGCGATCTTGTGGTGCTGGGCGGCGAAGTTGAGCAGGGCGGCGATCCCCCCTGGCTGGGAGTACATCTCCTTCCATCGGGCAGGCTGCGCGCGCTTGCCGTCCGCGGCGGTGTCGTAGGCGTCGACCCCGATGATGTCGACGGCACTGTCGCCGGGGTAGTACTGCGAGAAGGTGACCGGCCGGTAGCCGGCCATGATCGTCCAGTCGAGCTGGAAGTGGTTGCCAGGTACGGACTTCAGCACCGCGGAGAAGTGCGCCCAGTAGGCAGCCCAGGCCTTGTAGTCGGCCGGCGTGCTCCCGATGTTGTCGTGGTACCACGTGCCGTTCGCCTCGTGACCCAGGCGGATGATCGACTGGGACAGGCCGCTGGACACCAGATCAGCGCCCAGGGCACGGATGTAGCCGTCGTACTCGCCTGCTGCTCCGCGGGTCCGCCAGTCGGCCGGCACGTTCTTGGGCACCATCTCCTGCGTCACCACGACGAAGCGCGCGCCGTTGCCCTGACGGACCCAGTCCGGCCACTGGAACTGGGGCTGTGCCGAAGGTGCGTGGTCGAACCACGGCCGCTCCCACTGCGCCCAGGTCTCCGCGACATCGTTGAACAGCACGGCGCAGTCGTACGAGCGGCCGAACGCCGTCTCCATCTGCTGCAGCTGGTTGACGTCGTGCTGGGTGTACAGACAGGCCGTCTTGTCGTTGCCGGCCGGAGTGCTCGACTTCGTGGCCGGATCGCCGCGCAGGCTGGTCAGCACGGCGGCAACGAGGGCGACGACGATGAGCAGGACGAGAGGCGCTCGTCGGCGCGCGCGGCGCGGCTGCGTTGCGTGCTCCAGGGTGCCCGTCATTGCCTTCCAGGCTACGGGACGGCGGGGACCGGGCCTCGCCGGAGACCGGGTCAGAGCGGGCGGGCCGGCACGCCGCCGACGCGTACACCGGCCGGTACGTCGCGAGTCACCACGGCTCCGGCGGCCACCAGGGCGTCCGCGCCCACGGTGGTGCCGGCCGTCAACGTCACCTTGGAGCCGAGCCAGACGTTGTCGCCGACAGCCACCGGCCGTACGTCGAACTCCAGCTCGTCCAGGGAAACGCCCGTGCCGTGGCGATGGTTGTGGTCGCGGATGGTCACCATGTCCCCGATCTGGCTGTGCCGGCCGATGGTGACCGCCTGCTTGGCCGCGATGATCGACCCGGGCCCGATGAAGTCCGCGGCGATGTCCAGCACGGCGCCAGGGGACGCGTCCAGCGTGACGGACCGGGACAGCGTCACCTGGCGAAGCCGGATCCGCGCGCCGGGGGCGCAATGAACGACGCACCCTGGCCCGATCCGGCTGTCGAAGCCGATCTCCACACCGGGGTTGGTGAGCCGCAGCCGGGCGATCCGCACCAGCGATGCCAGGTTGGCGAGCCGTCCGGCCAGATCCTGTTGGCGGACCACGACCTTGCGCCACCAGGGCTGCGGCGCCAACCGGTCGATGCCGCGGTCCAGGGCGGCGCGGAGCTTCATGCCGCTCAGCCTACCGTCGGGGCAGGTCCGGCTCTCATGGCACTCACACGGTCCGCGAGCGGCGACACGCCGACGTTTTCGTCGGCCGGAATCCTGGTCCCCAGCAAGGAGTTGCCGCGAAGGTAACCCGACAATCCTTTGGAGGAACCATGACCTCGTTCCCTGAGTCGTCCACGTTCAGCTTCACCGGCGGCCGTAAGGTCCACCGGCTCGGCTACGGGGCGATGCAGCTCACCGGCCCCGGCATCTGGGGCCCCCCGCGCGACCACGCCGAGGCAGTGGCGGTCGTACGCCGTGCGGTCGAGATCGGCGTCGACTTCATCGACACCGCCGACTCCTACGGCCCGTACTTCAGCGAGGAGATCATCGCTGAGGCGCTCCGTCCCTATCCCGAGCAGGTCCTGGTGGCCACCAAGGCCGGGCTGGTCCGGACCGGGCCGGGGGAGTGGCACCCGGTGGGGCGGCCGGAGTACCTCCGCCAGGAGGTCGAGATGAGCCTGCGCCGGCTGGGCCTGGACCGGATCGAGCTGTTCCAGCTGCACCGGATCGACCCGCAGGTGCCGGCCGAGGACCAGGTCGGTGTGCTCAAGGACCTGCAGGACGAGGGCAAGATCGGCCAGATCGGGCTCTCCGAGGTCTCCGTCGACGAGATCGAGGCCGCCGGCAAGGTCGCCGAGATCGTCAGCGTGCAAAATCTGTACAACCTGACCAACCGCCAGTCCGAGGACGTCCTCGACTACTGCGAGACCCGGGGCATCGCCTTCATCCCCTGGTTCCCGATCGCCAACGGCGATCTGGCCAAGCCGGGCGGTCCGGTCGACCACGTCGTCAAGGCCACCGGCGCGACGCCGGCCCAGGTGGCGCTGGCCTGGCTGCTGGCCCGCTCGCCGGTCATCCTGCCCATCCCCGGCACCTCGACGTTGGCGCACCTCGAGGAGAACTGCGCTGCAGTGGACGTCGTCCTGACCGACGCGCAGGTCGCCGAGCTCACAGCCGCCGCCTGACCCTCGGCCGCGTTGACTGCATCATCGCCGGCGCACCGGCGATGATGCAGTCCATGACGGCGGTGGTGGTCGGGGCGGCGATCGTCGAGGTGGTCGGCGGGGTGGCCCGTGTCCTCGCCGGCGAACGCTCTGCGCCGCCGGAGCTGGCCGGCCGCTGGGAGTTCCCTGGCGGCAAGGTCGAGGCCGACGAAAGCGACCGCCACGCTCTCGTACGGGAGTGCCGCGAGGAGCTCGGCGTGCAGATCACCGTCGGAGCCCAGGTCGGCGGGGACCGGCCGATCCCCGGCGGCCGGGTGCTCCGGGTTTACGCCGCACGGCTCGACGGTGGGTCACTGACGGTGACCGAGCACCGGAGCGTGCGATGGCTCGGGGCGGGCGAGCTGGACAGTGTGCCCTGGCTGGACACCAACCGTCCACTCCTGGAGCCGCTGGCGGCGTTGCTGCGGATTTCGTCGTGATTAACGCTTCGTCACGACGAAAACAGTCGTTGACAGCGGGCCGGACAACGCAGACGATCAAGCCCTGATCGGGGGTACTGCCGCACGTCCGTCCTGGAGGAACCTGCATGGCGCTGACCAAGGACCCCGCTGCGACCGCATCGGCTGACGAGACCCGACTTCATGAGCTGGGTTATGCCCAGGAGCTGCACCGGGGGATGGGGTGGTTCTCCAACTTCGCCGTCTCGTTCACGATCATCTCGATCCTGACCGGCGGCGTGACCACCTACTACCTCGGCATGTTCGCCGGCGGCCCCCGGGTGATCATCTGGGGCTGGCTGTTCGTGGGTGGCATGTGCTGCCTGGTCGGCGCCGCCATGGCCGAGGTGTGCTCCAGCTATCCGACGGCCGGCGGTCTGTACTACTGGGCGGCCAAGCTCGCCCCTGAGGGCAGGGCGCCGATCTGGTCCTGGTTCACCGGCTGGTTCAACCTGCTCGGTCAGGTGGCGGTGACCGCGTCCATCGACTTCGGCCTCGCCACGTTCTTCGGCTTCTTCCTGTCGCTGGTCACCGGCTTCAGCCCGACCCCGCGCACCTTGTTCCTCATCTACACGATCATCTTGGTGCTGCACGGCCTGATCAACACGCTGGGCGTCAACGTCGTGGCCAAGATCAACAACATCAGCGTCTGGTGGCACCTGATCGGCGTTGCCGTCGTAGTGGGTGTCCTGTTCATCGCCCCTGACCACCACCAGTCGTTCTCCGACGTCTTCACCAAGTACAACAACGGCACCGGCTGGGGCTTCGGCGGCAACATCGTCTGGGTCGCGCTGGTCGGCATGATGCTGGCGCAGTACACCATCACCGGCTTCGACGCCTCCGCGCACATGACGGAAGAGACGCATGACGCGGCCGTCAGCGGGCCGCGCGGCATCATGACCTCGATCTGGGTCTCCGTCGTGGCGGGCTTCATCCTCATGGTGGGCCTCACCTACGCCATCCCGTACGCCGTCGGCAGCGACGGCTACAACGCTGCCGGCGCCCTGGGCGTCCCGGCGGCAGGTCAGATCTGGATCGACTCCATCGGCCGGCACGGCGCAGAGTTCCTGATGCTCGTGGTCCTCGTGGCGCAGTTCTTCTGCGGAGCCGCGTCGGTCACCGCCAACTCCCGGATGATCTACGCGTTCTCCCGTGACGGTGCCATCCCCGGGTCGAAGCTCTGGCACCGGATCAACCCGCGGACCAGGACGCCAACCAACGCGATCTGGTTCGCGGTGGCCGGTGCGTTCGTCCTCGGCCTGCCTTCGCTCTACACCCACAAGGGCTACGCGGTCGCGTTCTTCGCCATCGTCTCCGTCGCCGTGGTGGCGCTCTACATCTCGTACGTGATCCCAGTGCTGCTGCGTCGCCTGCGCGGGTCCGACTTCACCCCCGGCCCCTGGCAGCTCGGCAACAAGAGTGCCCTCATCGGCTGGCTGGCCATCGGCTGGGTCGTCGTGATCTGCTTCCCACTGCTCGGGCCGCAGTTCTCGCCGATCAGCATCAACACGTTCAACTTTGCCCCGATCGCCGTCCTGGTCGTCATCGGCTTCGCGGGCGTCTACTGGATGGTCTCGGCCAAGAACTGGTTCAAGGGGCCGATCGTGCAGGGCAGCGCCGAGGAGCTGGCCGCGATCGAGCGTGATCTGACGCTGTGACCCACGCACCTCAAGGACGCTTCGGCCTCGACGAGCTGATCAGGCTCGTCGAGGCCGG
>JAWWOM010000100.1:0-4151 GCA_033851655.1 Frankiales bacterium | reverse complement strand
CTTGACCTTGGTCGTGGGGGCTGCGGCCGGCGCACGGGTGGCGGCGGCAGAAGCAGACGAGGTCGGCGCGCCGGTGACGGCAGCGGCCGCGCTCGTAGTCGACGCGCCGGCGGTCGATGCGCTGGCGGACGTGCTGGCGGACGTGCCGGCGGTCGGCGCAGACGTTGCGGCCGCGGCAGAAGTGGTCGCGAGGAGCTTGGCGGACGGGTTGGCCGCCGCGCCGCTGCCGCTCCCTCCGCCGCATGCGGTGACCGTCACCGCGACCGCCAGCAAGCCGGCCAGCGCGCCACGGTGCCGGAGGGATGCTGCGTTCATGGTGGTGTTCCTTTCCTTTTGCCTGACCAGGCCTACGGAGTGTCCCAGGGTTCGCGGGAAGGCGCCTCGCGCTGACGCCGGGCGATCACGATGACGACAGAGACCGGCGCAGGTGCCTCTGATACGCACGCCCACCGTTGGCAGCCGGCTCAGCCGGCCGCCCAGGCGTCCGCCGTCGCGGCGGTCGCCACGGTGACAGCAGCAAGCCGGGCGTAGTCCACGGTGTCCGGCAGGTCGCTCGGCTGGTGGTAGTGCGGGTTCCGGAAGCCGGCTGTGTCGGTCAACATCAGCGCCGGCACACCGCGCCGCCAGAACGCCGCGTGGTCGCTGCGGCCCAGGTGCAGGGTCTGCGGCAGGGCTGGCGTACTCAGGACTCCGACCATGCCGTCACGGCGCGGGTCGCGCAAGAGGACCGCCCGGTGGCCGAGCTCCTCGGCAGCTGCCTGCCAGAGCCAGGCCGCCGAGGTCGAGCTCCGCCGGTGGACGATGAGCGTGAAGTCGCCACGACCGCCGCCCTCGGCGACGGCCCGCGCCGCGGCCGGGAACGCCCGGGCAGCCCCCGCCGGCAGCCTTTGGGAGGCCACTTCGGAGGAGTAGTAGCCGACGGACTCCAGGCCGATCATGCCGCTCAGCCGGCCGACGCCGGTCAGCCTCCGGGCGGCGTCCGCGGCGCCGACCAGGCCGAGCTCCTCGAGGTCGAAGACGGCCAGGACCACCGCCGGCGGTTGCTGGAGAGTGTCGAGCAGGCGGGCGATCTCGAGCAGCGCGGCCACCCCGGAGGCGTTGTCATCAGCGCCCGGGCTGCGCCGGACCGTGTCCAGGTGCGCACCGATCACCACCGGCGCACCGGGGGCGGAGCGGGGGTGGCGGGCGATCAGGTTGACCCCGGACAGGCCACGGTACGGCCGGACCCGGAGCACCCGGGCCCACCGGTCGCCGCTGTCGTTGCTCGCCAACCGCAACGCCGCCCGGAACGGGTGGACCTCGATCCGCCAGCCGGCGGCCGCGAGGGAGTCCAGCACATGGTCCTCCGCCGCCTCCATGGCTTCGCCGGCCCAACGCCGGTTGCGCGGACCTGCGGCCGCGAGCAGCTCGACGTCCCGGCGCAGCCGGACCGGATCGACTGCCCCACGCAGGGCCGCCACCAGGCTCACGTCGTCAGCCCCGTACTGCCGCTGCACCGCTGATGATCGCGAACACCACCAGGATCAGCGCGGTGACCCGCTTCATCGGCGTCATCGGGATGTAGCGCAGCAGCCGCGCGCCGATCGTCACGCCGAGGCCGCTGACCAGCCACAGGCCGAGGGTGGCCCCGATGCCGACGCTGAGCGGGTCGTACCTCGCGGCATAGTTGGCCGTGGCGATCTGGGTGATGTCCCCCCACTCGCCGAGGAAGACGACGGTGAACGAGGTCAGGAACACCCGCCAGAAGCCGGGCAAGGCGGTGAGCTCGTCGGAGCCCAGCTCGGCCGCCTCCTCGGACTCGTCGTCCTCTCCCGAGAGCAGGATCAGGCCGGCGCCGGCGAGGAACAGCACCGTGACGATCGACTCGACCAGGCGTTGCGGCAGCAGGTGAAGCACGCCGCCTGCTGCTACGGCAATGACCACGTGTACGAGGAATGCGGTCGCGACGCCGAGCCAGACGTACGAGGCCCGGTACCTGGTGCCCAGAACGAGCGAGGCGAACATCGACTTGTCGGGGAGCTCTGCCAGGAAGATGACGCCGGCGACGAGAAACAGGATGCCGAGGCTCACCCGCGGTCGGTCTTCGACGCGGGCGCGCCAGCGGCCTCGGCGACCGCCTTGGCCACCCGGTCATGCACGTTGCTCGCGAACATCGACGGGATGATGACGCCGACGGAGAGCTGCTCGTCGGTGACGGTGTCGGCGATCGCCCGGGTGGCGGCCAGCTTCATCTCGGACGTCACAGAGCGGGCACGTGCATCCAGGGCGCCGCGGAAGAAACCGGGGAAGCACAACGAGTTGTTGACCTGGTTCGGATAGTCGCTGCGGCCGGTGGCGAACAGCGCCCCCGCCGGCATCTCCTCGGCGAACACCTCGGGGACCGGGTTGGACAGCGCGAAGATCACCGGGCGCGGAGCCATCGACGAGAGCAGGTCCGGGTCGACCGAACCGCGCATGGCGGCACCGATGAACACGTCCGCGCCCTTGAGCGCTTCCTCGATCGTGGTGATGCCGCGCGGGTTGGTGCAGTCCGCGATCCGTTGGTGGTGCGGCAGAACAGCCGGGCTGCCACCCACGGACGATCCGGTCAGGGGCCCATCCTTGTCCACGGCGATGACGTCCAGCACGCCGGCGTCGAGCAGCGCCAGCGTGATCGCCGTACCGGCAGCACCGACTCCGACGACGACGACCCGGGTGCTCTTGAGGTCACGGCCGGTCAGCCGGCACGCGTTGATCAGGCCGGCGAGCACGACGATGGCCGTACCGTGCTGGTCGTCGTGGAACACCGGGATGTCGAGCTGGGCCTGCAGGGCCAGCTCGACCTCGAAGCACTCGGGCGCCTTGATGTCCTCGAGGTTGATACCGCCGAAGCCGGGTGCGATGGCCAGGGTCGCGTCGATCAGCGCCTGGGTGTTGGGCACGTCGAGGCAGAGCGGGTAGGCGTTGACGTTGCCGAACTGCTTGAAGATGACCGCTTTGCCCTCCATCACGGGCAGGGCGGCCAGCGGTCCGAGATTGCCCAGGCCGAGCACGGCGCTGCCATTGGTGACGATGGCGACCGACGAGCCCTTGGCGGTGAGCCGCCAGGCCCGTTCGGGGTCCTCGGCGATGGCGGTGGAGATGCGGCCGACGCCGGGGGTGTAGGCCATGGACATGTCGTCGCGGGTACGGACCGTACGCCGTGGGCTGACCTCGATCTTGCCGCCGAGGTGGTAGAGGAAGACCCGGTCGGAGGTGTTCCGTACCCGCATGTCAGCCGCGTTGAGCGCGTGCTCGAGCCGCGTGACGTGCGCCTCGTCGTGCGCCTGCAGGGTCACGTCGACGACGGCCCCGCCCACAGAGACGTCCACCAGGTCCATGGCCACGACGACGGCGCCCTCGGACGTGACCGCCTGCGCGATGCGTGGCAGGAGCTGGGGATCGGTCGGCGCCTCGAGCCGGATCGTGACGGAGTAGGCGGCACCGGGGGCAACGGGAGGATGGCTCACCTGACGAGTATCCGCGATCTGCGGCCACCCATCGAGGTCGGGGAGTGTGGCTCAAGTCACCATGCGGTAGTGGATGTCCGTCAGCCGGAGCTCGACCCCGTTGACGGGCACCAGGTCCTGCGGACAGGCCGACAGGACGAGGAGCAGGTCGAGCTCTGCGCGCAGCCGGACCAGGTCGCCCGGCCGGCTCAGCGGCGGCGCGAACTCGAGCCTGCCCTCAGCGGACCACGGGATGTTCATGAACAGGTTGAGCGGGCTCGGCACCTCGGTCGGTCCCAGGCCGGAGTCCCGTACGGCGCCGAGGAAGTTCTGCTGGCAGCTGGCGTGGCCCTCCGCGGCGCCGAGCAACCGGTACCGCGCAGGGTCACAAGCCGGGATCAGCGTGTCGTGGACCCCCGGGCTGGTGTCGTCGACCAGGGTGAGCACCGGCCGACGGCGGTTCGTCACGAGCTGGTCGCCGAGGCGCGGCACGAGTCGGAGCAGCGCCGCCCTCGTGTGCTCCATGGAGAGGTGCTCGGTGGGGTCCGGCAGGCACAGCGCCCACGTGTCGACGACCTGCGTACCGGCCGGGTTGATGATGTCGATCTGATCTCCGGCCGACATCGTGATCGCCCGACCGGTGCCCGCCGCGATGACCTCCATGACCGCCTCCCGCCGTCGCTT
>JAWWOM010000098.1:0-10502 GCA_033851655.1 Frankiales bacterium | reverse complement strand
TCGAGGCGACGTCCTCGTTCGACGCGGTCGGCGTCGTCGTCGACCGGGTGGTGTCCGTGCTCGACGAGGGTGAGCTGCGCAAGAACTCCGTCGCTGCGCCGCTGGGGTCGTTGCCGGCGTACGTGGTGGACGTGCTGCATGGCGCCGACGGTCAGGTCTTCATGGTCGACCTGCGCCAGATCTACGCCCTCGTCCCCGCCTGAACCTCCAAGGGTCGACCGGCCCGGGCCGGACCGCTGAGCGGTGACCCCGCGCACCGTGGAGCTTCATCGCGGTGCCCGCGCGGCTGATGTTCCACGCTGGCGGCCTCAGCCCCCGTTGCCGCCCTTGCCACCGCTACCCTTGCCACCACCGCCCTTGTCACCGGCCCCCTTGTCACCGCTGCCCTTGCCAGCGTCGGCTGTGGGCGAGGGCTTCGGAGTCGGCCGGCCGGAGCTCGGCTTCCTCGGACCCTTGACGGCCGGGCGTGCCGGCGGCGTGCCCTTTCGCTGACCGTGCGCGCTGCTCGGTGACGGCGGGTGCGGGGGCCGGCCGTGGTGCTCCGCCCGGCCGGTCGCCTGGGTGGGGTGTGCCGTCGCCGGCCCGCGGACCTGGCCCGGCGGGTGCGCCGGCCCCGGCTCTGAGGTGCTGCCAGGGTCCGGGGTACGGGTCGGGGCCGGCGTCGGCCGGGTGGCCGGGACGGTGGGCTGGGGCAGGACGGCCTCGGTCGGCCCGGTGGGCACAGCGCCTGGTGACGGGCTGGCCGCCGGCGTGAGCGGCGGCGGCACCGGCCGGACCGGCTGGGCGCCTGGCAGCCGCAGCGGGCTGACGTCGTTGACCACCCGGGCAACGACCTGCTGAGCCCGCGGCGGCAGCACGTTGGCGGCAGCCGCGCCGACCAGGGCTGCGCTGGAGCCGATGGACACCAGCGCCACCGTGCTGAACCGCCGCCGCCAGCGCAGGTCGGCGGTCGAGGCCGGCCGCCCGCCAGCCGCCCCGCCGGAGAGCAGGGCTGCAAGGGCTGCGGAGGGTTGTGGGGCGGTGCCGTGGCCGAACGACCTCGCCATCGAGATCAGCTCGGCCAGCCGGGGTTCATCGCTCAGGGTGGTCCCGCGCAGCAGCGCCTCGACTCGGCGTTCGTCGAGGTCGTCGGCTGCGGAGGGCGGCGTCATGTCGTCACGGTCATCGCTGAGGTGGCTCATAGGGGTACGCCGGAGGAGGAGAGCCGCCCCTTGAGGGTCAGCAGGCCGCGTCTCTGCAGCTGCTTCACCGCACCGCTGGTCCGACCCATGACTTCGGCGACCTGGTCAACCGTCAGCTCGGCGACCAGCCGCATCAGCAGCACGTCGCGCTGGTCGTCGGGCAGCCCGCCGATGAGCTCGCGGACGGCCGCGAGGCTCTGCGCCTCGAGCGCCTGGTCCTCCGCCGAGGCCGTCGTACGGGGGTCGGACCGCGCGTCGAAGGCGACCGGGTCCTGGCGTCGGGCCCGGCGCCGCAGGTCATCCACCAGTCGGGCGTGCGCCACCGAGAAGAGCAGGGTACGGAGGCCGCTCGCGCCGCCGGAGACCGTGGCCAGGCGGGTGAACACGGCCAGGAAGACCTCGCTGGTCAAGTCCTCCGGCTCGCGGGCGCCGCGTACCCGCAGATAGCCGAGCACGGCGGGCGCAAGGTCCTCGTACAGCCGGCTCAGGGCCCAGGGCTCGCCGGCAACGGCTGACACCAGCACGGAGTCCAGCGGGGATTCCGGCATCCGTCACCTCCGCTGGCCGTCGGGTCGAGCGCGGCGGGCCGTCCGCCGGGACCTACATCGGCACGCTCGGGCCCCGTCCCCAACATCCGGCGCAACTTTGTGCCGACCACGGTCACCCCGCCGCCGCGTAACCCTGTGCCGGGGTTCGTCGATTGCAGGCCTGAGCGGCCACCACCCGTGGCCGAACGCCCACCGGAGGACCGATGTCCGTCACACCCCGCCCCGGACTGGTGGCGCTCGCCGCCGCCGGCTCCCTGCTGCTGCTCGCGTCGGCCCCGGCCAGCGCCCTCGCAGCCGGCCACGCCGACAAGCCCAAGCACGTCAAGGTAGTCCACTTCAATGCCCACGGCACCGTCGTCTCAGCCTCCGGCAGCACAGCTGTCGTGATGGCCCGGACCGTCCAGGTCCAGCACCAGAGCGTGCGCCACGACGTCTCCATCACGGTGACCGTGACCGCCGGCGCCTTCAGGCAGAGTGGTCATGGCCACAAGGCGCCGACGACCGCCGGTCTGATCGTCGGTGACCTGGTCGAGCTGCAGGGTACGGAGACCGGCTCCGGCGACAGCGAGGTGCTGACCGTCACCCATGCCGTGCAGCACACCCAGGTCGCCCACGTGTTCCTCGGTACGGTCACCGCGGTCAACGGCACCACGGTCAAGGTCTCGAAGGGCGACGCAGCCAGCGACGACCAGGGCGAGAACGACAACGGTCGCGACGGCCTCACCGTCGACGTGTCCAAGGCTGTCGTCACGGTCGACGGTGCCGCAGGCACGCTGGCCGTCGGACAGACCGTCGCCGTACTCGGCGAGGGTGACCACGATGCGGTTCTCGCAGCATCGGTCTACGCGTTCACCGTCGCCCCCACCGTGCTGGTCGGCAAGATCTCGTCGGTCACCGGCAGCAAGGTCACCCTCGGCCACGAGGAGGACGCGGTCACGGTCGACCTGGCAACCACGCCTCTGGTCATCAACGGCAATGCCGGCGCCGCCCTGACCAGCGTCGCCGCGGGAGCCAGGGCGGTCATCCTGGGGACGACGACGGCAGGCGTGTTCGCGCCGAGCCTGGCCTTCGTCTTCAACAGCGCCGACAAGCACCCGGTCGGCCACAACCACGACGACTGACGAAACCGATGAGCACGCCGACCCCCGGGGCCATTGCGCCGGCCCGGGGGTCGGTGTTCGTCGGGTCGGCGGCGACCGAGGTCAGACGTAGCGCTCGAGGATCGAGGACTCGGCCAGCCGGGACAGGCCCTCGCGTACGCCGCGGGCCCGGGTCTCGCCGACGCCCTCGACCGCCTGCAGGTCGTCGATGCCGGCGGCCAGCAGCTTCTGCAGCGAGCCGAAGTGCTCGACCAGCCGGTCGACGACGGTACGGGGCAGCCGCGGCACCTTGGCCAGCAGCCGGTAGCCACGCGGGCTGACCGGGGCGTCCAGCGAGTCGGCGCTGGAGGGGAAGCCGACCACCTTGCCGATCGCCGGCAGCTCGAGCAGCTCGGTCGCCGACAGCCCGTCGAGGTCCGGCAGGACGTCCTCGGTGGTGCGCTGGCGGCGGCCGCCGATCGGCAGGTAGTCCCGGATCACCAGCTCGCGCTCTGCCTCGACGCCGGCCATCAGCTCGTCGAGCTGGAGGGCGAGCAGCCGCCCGTCGGTGCCGAGCTCGACGACGTAGCCCTCGATCTCGCCGGCGATCCGGCGGACCATCTCGAGCCGCTGGGTGACCGCCATGGCGTCCCGTACGGTGACCAGGTCCTCGATCTCCAGCGCCGAGAGCGTGCCGGCGACCTCGTCGAGGCGCAGCTTGTAGCGCTCGAGGGTGGCCAGCGCCTGGTTGGCCCGGGACAGGATCGCCGCCGAGTCGTCGACCACGTAACGGCGGCCGTCGACGTACAGGACGATGATCCGCATCGACTGGCTGACCGAGATGACCGGGTAGCCGGTCTGGCGCGCCACCCGCTCGGCCGTGCGGTGCCGGGTGCCGGACTCCTCGGTCGGGATCGTCGGGTCGGGCACCAGGTGCACGGCTGCGCGGACGATCCGCAGCAGGTCGTCCCCGACCACGATGGCGCCGTCCATCTTGGCCAGCTCACGCAGCCGGGTGGGGGAGAACTCGACATCGAGCCGGAAGCCGCCGGTGCACAGGGCTTCGACGCCGCGGTCGTAGCCGAGGACGATCAGGCCGCCGGTGTTGCCGCGGAGGATGCGCTCGAGCCCGTCCCGCAGCGGTGTCCCAGGAGCCACCGCGGCGAGGGTCGACCGCAGTTGGTCGTCCGTCGTCGCCACGCAGCCCTCGTTCCCCGAAATGCCAGGTTGTCACGCGCAGTCTAGCCTCGGCGGAGGCCTTGCGTGGTCCTCAGCCGAGCCCGGTCGCCCGCAGTGCAGCCGCCAGGTCCGGGACCTCGGTCACCGTCATGCCGGCCGGGCCGGACCCGGCGCCGGTCGGGACGAGTGCCCGGGTGAAGCCGAGCCGCGCGGCCTCCGCCAGCCGTCGCGCCACGGCCGAGACCGGGCGCACCTCACCGGCCAGGCCCACCTCGCCGACGGCGACCAGCCCGGCCGGCAGCGGCCGGTCCCTGGCCGCGCTGGCGACGGCGAGCGCGATGGCCAGGTCGGCCGCCGGCTCGGCGAGTCGTACGCCACCGACGGTCGCCGCATAGACGTCGGCCTCGGAGACCTTGATCTGGGCCCGGCGGTCGAGAACCGCCAGCACCATCGACAGCCGTGCGCTGTCCAGGCCGGAGACCGCCCGGCGCGGCGACGGCATCTTGGTGGCGCTGACCAGCGACTGCACCTCGGCGACGAGCGGCCGGCGGCCCTCGACCGCAACGGTGATGCAGGTGCCGGCCACCGGCTCGGCGTGCCGGGACAGGAACAGCCCGGAGGGGTCGGCCAGCTCGCGGATGCCAGCATCGGTGAGCTCGAAGCAGCCGACCTCGTCGGTGGCCCCGAACCGGTTCTTGACCGCGCGCACCAGTCGCAGCGACGTGTGCCGCTCACCCTCGAAGGAGAGCACGACGTCGACCAGGTGCTCGAGCACCCTCGGCCCGGCGATCGAGCCGTCCTTGGTGACGTGGCCGACCAGCACGGTCGCGATGCCACGCTCCTTGGCCACCGCGATGAGGGCAGCGGCCACCTGGCGGACCTGGGTCACTCCGCCTGCCACGCCGTCGATGTCGGAGCAGCTGATGGTCTGCACCGAGTCGACGATGAGCAACGACGGTGCGACCGCGTCGATGTGGGTGAGCACGGCTGCGAGGTCGGTCTCTGCGGCGAGATAGAGGTTGTCGGCCAGGGCTCCCGTTCGGCCGGCGCGCAGCCGGACCTGGGCGGCGGACTCCTCACCCGTGACGACCAGCGACCGCGACCCGGGAGACGCACACGAGGCGGCGACCTCGAGCAGCAGCGTCGACTTGCCGACGCCGGGCTCACCGGCGACCAGGATCACCGCCCCCGGCACCAGCCCGCCGCCGAGCACCCGGTCGAGCTCACCGATGCCGCTGGGCCGGGCCCGCGCCGCCTCGACGTCGACCTCGGCGATCGGCCGGGCGGGAGCGGAGACCGGGCCTGCCGACACCGTACGGAGCCTGGCTGGTCCGACCTCGTCGATGGTGCCCCAGGCCTGGCACTCGGGGCAGCGGCCCACCCACTTGGCCACGGCCAGGCCGCACTCGGCACACGAGTAGGCCGGTCGGTCCTTCGTCGCCGCTTTTGCCATGACCGCAGGCTATCCGCCGGTCGCGACAGAATGGCTCAGGACGAGGCCGCGGCCTGGTTGTCGTACTCCTGCTGGTTGAACTCACCGGGCACGTCCGGTGCGGGATAGCTGATCGAGGTGCTCGGCTCCGGCTGGTTGAGCGACCCGAGCGAGTAGACCGGCACGGCGACCGTGACGCTGCCCGACTGCTTGAAGGCGAAGGTGAGGCTGACCAGGCTGCCGGGCAGCACGGCGGACTTGAGGCCGGTCACCTGCAGCTGAAGCCCTGAGCCGCCGAGCAGGAGCGTCGCGCCGACCGGGATCGTGCTCGGCGCGGTCGAAGCAGCGCTCGCGGAGCTCGAGGGGGAAGGGAAGGCCGACGCCGAGGCCGAGGCCGACGCCGAGGGGATGACCGTCGCGAATGCGGCGTTCGCCGTGGTCCCGTCGGCAGCGGTGACGCTGGTGAGCTGGTCGGCGCTGCCGCTGTTGTTGGCGATGAGGCCGTGCAGCTGCAGGGAACGCGCGCCGGCCTGGCCGTTGCCGACGTCGGCGCTCAGCAGCAGGTTGCGCATGACGACGTTGCCCACGTTGGCCTGGACGCCGTCGGCGACGGAGTACTCGAGCCGGGTCGGGGCGTTCTGGCCGGCGCCGCACGCACTGACCAGCGGGATGGCGCCGACGAGCACGCAGACCAGGACGGCTGGCATCGCCGAACGGCTGCGGGTGCTGCTCAGCGTGCTCACGGTGACTCCCTGTTCCTCGTCCCACCCGGCACCGGCTGCGTACGGGTGCTCTGACCACGGTCAGCGTAGCGACCCGCTGCTCAGCCGAGGCTGCCACCCCGTACCAGCAGCAGGGTCACGTCGAGCAGGGCCAGCGCCATCGCCGTCCGGAACATCGCGGCGGACCCCTCGGCGGCGCGGCGCAGCGCTGCGGTGGACCCCACGACGACCAGAGCCACCGCCGACGCCATGCCGACGACCTTGACCGCGGCCGACCCGCCGGAGGGCCCGAGCAGCAGCAGGAGGGTGGCCGCCAGCAACAGGCCGGCGGAGGTGAAGGCCGATCCGGTACGGCCGAGCCGGTGCGGCAGCCCGACCACGCCGGTCGCCGCGTCGGCCGCGAGGTCGGGCAGCACGTTGGCGAAGTGCGCGCCGACGCCGAGCAGGGCGCCGCCGCCGACCAGCCACAGCGGCGGCGACGGCCGACCAGGCAGGCCGAGCACGACGAAGGACGGCAGCGCGCCGAAGCCGATGGCGTACGGCAGCGGTGAGAGCAGAGTCGCCTTGAGGCCCAGGTTGTAGCACCAGGCGGCCGCGACCCCGGCCAGGTGCACCAGGCCGCCGCGCCAGCCGTTGGCGAGGGACAGCGGGATGCAGCACAGCACTGCCGTGATCGCACAGAGCAGCACGGTCTCCCCGGCGACGTCGCCGGCCGGGATCGGCTTGTCGGTGCGGCCGACGGTGGCGTCGCGGAACCGGTCGAGGTAGTCGTTGCTCCAGCCGACGGAGAGCTGCCCGGACAGGACGGTCGCTGCGACCAGGACGCAGCCGGTGGCGCTGCGGCCGGTCGAGGCCGCGAAGGCGGTCATCACGGCGGTGACCGTGGCGGTGGGGGCCGCGTGGGTGGCTCGGACCAGGGCCCGCGTCACCCGTACGATGCGCTGGAGCCGTGCTGAAGCCATGCGCGGAGTCTGGCAGCACCGGTCCGGAAGGCGGAGCTCGTGCCCCCGATCCGGCAGCGCAACGACCCGGAGCAGTACGACGACCTGGTCGAGGAGTGGTGGCGTCCGCGCGGAGTCTTCGCGATGCTGCACTGGATCGCCGAGTCCCGGGCCGCGTTGATCCCGCGGGCCTCCAGGGATGGTGCGCTGCTGCTCGACATCGCCTGCGGGGGAGGCGTGATGGGCCCGTACGTCGCGGCCCTCGGCTATCGCCACGTCGGCGCCGACATCGGGCAGGCGGCGCTGCTGGTGGCCCGGGAGCACGGCGTCCAGCCGGTACGGGCGGACGCCGGACGGCTGCCGTTCGCCGACGCAGTCGCCGATGTGGTCGTCGCCGGCGAGATGCTCGAGCACGTCACCGACCGGCCCGCCGTGGTGGCAGAGCTGTGCCGCGTTCTGGCTCCCGGGGGCACCCTCGTCGTCGACGCCCTCGCCGACACGGCACTGGCCCGGTTCGTGACGGTGACCCTTGCCGAGCGCATCCCCGGCGGCCCGCCGCGGGGGCTGCACGACCCCGAGCTGTACGTGGACCGGCGTGCGCTCGTGGCCGAGTGCGCGGAGCATGGGGTGCTGTTGCGGCTGCGCGGACTGCGGCCGTCGCTCGTTGCCTGGGTGGGCTGGCTGCTCGGGCGGAGGGAGGCCGGACGGATGGTCGCCACCCGCTCGACCGCCGTGCTGTTCTCCGGCACCGGCGTGAAGGAACGCCGATGACTCCGGCGGCGGCCCTCGAGGCCGCTCGTGTGCTGCGACCGCAGCTGGCGGCCAACGCCGGGGCACACGACGTCGACGGCAGCTTCCCGGCCGACGACTTCGCCCTGCTGCGCGACGCCGGCCTGCTCGGGTTGATGGCGCCGGCCCGGCTCGGCGGCTCCGGCGCCGGCTTCGCCGACTACGCCGAGGTCGCGATGGAGCTCGGTGCCGGCGCCGGCGCCACCGCGCTGATCTTCAACATGCACGCCTCGGTCACCGGCGCGCTGGCCCTCACCTCGGAGGACCTCGCGCGCACCCTCGGCGTGCCGGAGTCCTTCTTCGTGATGCGGGACCGGGTGCTGGCCGCGGCTGCCCGCGGTGCGCTGTACTGCGTCGCCATGTCCGAGCGCGGCGCCGGCTCGAGGCTCTCGCAGATGACGACCTCGTACGAGAAGGTCGCTGGTGGCTGGCGCATCAAGGGCAGCAAGGCGTTCTGCTCCGGAGCCGGTCATGCCGACGGCTATCTCGTCGGCGCGGTGTCGACCGACGGCACCGACGAACGACGGTTCTCGCAGTTCCTCGTACCAGCAGGGACTTCGGGCATCACGGTCGAGCCCACGTGGGACTCGCTCGGCATGCGGGCGACGGGGAGCCACGACCTGCACCTCGACGTGGTGGTCGACGACGACGCGCTGGTCGGCGGCATGGAGAACCTCGGGGTGTTCCTCGCGCAGGCGATGCCCCAGTGGCTCGTCGCGTCCTACGCCGCGGTCTACGTGGGGGTCGCCCGGGCGGCCGTGGACGCCGCCGCTGCCTACGCGGGAGAGCGCAACCTGCACCGGATGCCGCTCGTCCGGGCCCGGTTCGGTCGGGCGGACGCGGCTGTGGCTGCGGCCCGCGAAGTGGTCAGGGTCGCGGCGCGGCGGGTCGACCAGGCGCCCGGCGATCCCGAGACCAACCGGTGGGTCTGGCGGGCCAAGCTGCTCGCTGGGGACACCGCGTCCGACGTCGCGTCCTCACTGCTCGAAGCCTGCGGTACGGGTGCCAGCCGGCGCGGCACCGACCTCGAGCGGATCTACCGTGACGCGCGCTGCGGTGCCCTGCAGCCGGCGACCAGCGACGTCTGCTCGGACTGGCTGGGCACGTCCGTGCTCGGCCTCGACCCGGAGCTCCAGGCCGAGCTGCCCCGCTGGTGACAGCTGGGTGCCGGGCGGTCAGCGCATCCGCAGCAGGGTCCCGTACAAGGTGAGCCCGGGGCCGAAGGCGAGCGCGACCGCGTAGTCGCCGCTGGTCAGGGTCGCTGCGACCCGCTCGAGGATGAGCAGGACCGTCGGCGACGAGCAGTTGCCGTAGTCCCGCAGCACCTCCCGCGACGGGTCCAGCGCCTGGTCCGGCAGACCCAGCGCGTCCCGTACGGACTCGAGGATCGCCGGCCCACCGGGGTGGATCGCCCACGCGCCGACGTCGGCCAGCGACAGGCCGTGCCGGCCCAGCAGGCTCTCGACGGCCGGGCGGGCGTGCCGGCCGAGGACCTTGGGCACGTCGGGCGACAACCCCATCCGGAAGCCCTGCTCGCCGATGTCCCAGGTCATCATGTCGGCGGCCGTGGTGTCGGTGACCGAGACGACGTCGACCATCTCGAGCCCCCCGGAGCCGCCCTCGGGGGTCACCACCACGGCTGCGGCAGCGTCCGCGAACAACGCATGGATGACCATCTGCTGCACCGACTCGGGGGTCAGCGCGTAGGTGGGCAGCTCCGCCGGCTGCAGGTGCAGGCTGGTCAGCTCGAGGCAGAGTACGAGTGCCGGCATGTGGTGCAGGGAGACGTAGTCGGCAGCCACCGCCAGCGCCGGGAGGGAGGCGTAGCAACCCATGTGCCCGATCAGCAGGCTCCGCAGGTCCGGGCTCATCCCGAGGTCCCTGGCCAGTAGCACGTTGAGGCCGGGGCTGGCGTAGCCCGTGCACGAGGCGACCACCAGCATCCCGAGCTCGTCCGGGACCAGGCCGGCACCGGACAGCGCCTCCCCGATGGCCTCCTTGCCCAGCGGCGGCGCCTCCGCCATGTAGCGCTCCATGCGCCGGGACGTGGGCCACGCCGAGACGTCCTCGAGCTGGTGGTTCACGACCACGTGCCGCGTCTGCACCCCGACCGCCCGGAACATCCGCTCGGCCACCGGGTTGCCGCGGTAGTGCCGGGCGAAGAAGCCGGTCCACAGCTCGCCCTGCCCGGTCGGCGCAGGGACGGCGTGGCCGAAGGAATGGATGCGCGCGCCGGTCACGGGTTCAGACTCCCACCCGCGGCTGCCCGCCACACCTCGAGGCTCGATTTCCCGGTCGGCGACCCCGCAGCGACAGCACGGAACACAGGTCGGTGTCAAGCCCCAGAAGGGTCGGTATTAGCCTTCTGACCTGCAGCGATGCCACGGCCCGCAGAATCGGTGGCGCCCGGCTTCGCCCCTTCCGGGAAGGTCTGACGTGTTACCCTGGAGTAAGTCGGAAGGGGTACCAGCCACATGTCGTTCCAGGTCGGCGAGACGGTCGTTTACCCCCATCACGGGGCTGCTCTTATCGAAGCCATCGAGACCCGCACCATCAAAGGCGAGGACCGGCTCTACCTGGTCCTCCGTGTCGAGCAGGGCGACCTGACCGTACGGGTGCCTGCGGACAACG
>JAWWOM010000087.1:0-2927 GCA_033851655.1 Frankiales bacterium | reverse complement strand
CGGTCATGGCCGTTTCGCCGTTCATCGAGATCGACGTGGACGGGTTCACCGTCAAGATCACCAACCCGCAGAAGCCGTTCTTCAGCGAGCGCGGGGAGACCAAGCTGGACCTGGTCAACTACTACCTCTCGGTTGGCGACGGCATCCTGCGGGCGCTCCGCGAGCGGCCCACCTACGTCAAGCGGCACATCGACGGGGCCGAGAGCGACCCGATCTACCAGAAGCGGCTGCCGACGCATGCCCCGCCGTGGATCGAGACGGTGACCGTACGGTTCCCGAGCGGTCGTTCGGCTGCCGCCGCGTGTCCGACGAAGCTGGCGGACATCATCTGGCTGGTGAACACCGGCACCATCGACTTCCACCCGTGGCCGTCGCGACGGGCGGACACCGAGCGGCCGGATGAGATGCGCCTCGACCTCGACCCACAGCCCGGCACCGACTTCGTCGACGCGCAGCTGGCGATCCCGGTGATGCGCGAGATGCTCGACGAGCTCGGCATGGTCGGCTGGCCCAAGACGTCCGGCAACCGCGGCATCCATGTGTACGTACGGATCGAGCCGCGTTGGTCCTTCACCGAGGTGCGCCGGGCTGCGCTGGCGTTCGGCCGTGAGCTGGAGCGGCGGATGCCCGACCTGATCACCACGAAGTGGTGGAAGGAGGAGCGCGGCGAGAAGGTGTTCCTCGACTTCAACCAGAACGCCCGGGACCGGACGATCGCGTCGGCCTACTCGGTACGTGCCCGACCGGATGCGACGGTGTCCACGCCGACGACGTGGGAGGAGATCGTCGAGGTCTCGACGCGTGACTTCACCATCGCCACCGTGCCGGCGCGGTTCGCGTTGCTGGGTGACGTGCACCGGGGCATCGACGACGCCGTCTGCTCGCTCGATCCCTTGCTGGCGTGGGCTTCCCGGGACGAAGATCAAGGGATCGGCGAGGCCCCGTACCCTCCGCAGTATCCCAAGATGGAGGGCGAGCCGATGCGTGTGCAGCCCTCCCGTGCCCGCAAGCCGGTCGAACCGGACGGGGACGGGGCCTAGCCCAGATCAAGATCGCCCGCGTGTCTGCGCGCATGGTGCTTCCGGGGTCACCCCCGTGCAGATATTCTCCCGGCTGCGGGGCGATCGTATGAGCGGGAGGTCGCGCAGATGGCGATGGACACGGGTACTTCCCGGCAGGCTCGGATTGGCGGGGTGGAGGTCCGCTCCATCGACTACGTGCCGCTGAACGAGCGGCACGGCAAGGTCTGGAGCCAGGGCCCGCTGTGGTTCATGAGCAACGCCCAGATCGCCACCCTGGCGGTCGGCACCGCGTCGTTCTTCGCCGGTGGCAACCTGCTCTGGTCGCTGATCGCGATCGTCGTCGGCGCCATGCTCGGCACGTTCTTCATGGCCTTCCACTCAGCGCAGGGCCCACAGCTCGGTCTGCCGCAGATGATCCAGTCGCGGCCGCAGTTCGGCTACGTCGGCGCGCTGCTGGTGTGGCTGTTCGCCTACGTGCAGTACTTCGGTTTCAACATCTTCAACAGCATCCTGGCCGGCGGCGCCCTCAAGACCACAGCGCACGGCACGCAGAACTGGTGGATCGTCATCGTCACCGTGGTGGCGGCGGTCGTCGCACTGGTGGGCTACGACCTGATCCACGGGGTCGAGCGCTACCTGGCGGCCGGGTTCCTGCTGATCTTCGGCATCCTCACCATCGCGATGTTCACCCTGCACTACCCGAACGGGTCGTTCGACCTTGGCCACTTCAAGGCAGTGCCGTTCTTCGCCCAGTTCGGGGTGGTCGCGGGCTACCAGATCAGCTGGGCCATCTACGTCTCCGACTACTCGCGTTACCTGCCGCCGGGCGTCACGGTGCGCAAGACCTTCCTGTGGACCTACTGGGGCTCCGCGCTCGGGGCGATCTGGCTGATGTGCCTGGGCGCCGCGCTGGCCGCCTGGGCCGGCGACAACTTCGACACCGTCGGGTCGATCAACGCGGCCGGCGACCACGTCTTCAGCGGCTTCGGCGCGATCGTGCTGATCTTCTCCACCCTCGGCCTGGTGTCGGTGATGGCCCTCAACATGTACGGCGGTTCGCTGACCCTGATCAGCGCCATCGACTCGATCAAGAAGGTGGTGCCGACCACCACGATCCGCATCGTCACGGTCGCCTTCACCGCATTGCTGTCCCTGGTGCCTGCGCTGTTCATCGGCGGCAGCTTCTCGGCCGACTTCGAGAACTTCCTGCTGCTGGTGCTCTACTTCTTCATCCCCTGGACCGCGGTCAACCTGGTCGACTACTACGTCGTCCGCAAGGGCCACTACGCCATCGCCGAGATCTTCAACCCCAATGGCATGTACGGCCGTTGGGGCTGGCGCGGCATCTTCGCCTACCTGATCGGCTTCGGTGCGATGACGCCGTTCTTCGTGATCGGCACTTGGTACACCGGGTTCATCGGCAGTGCCCTCAACGGCGTCGACCTGTCGTTGTTCGTGGGCCTTCCGGTCGCCGGCATCCTCTACTACTACTTCGCCAGGTCGATCGATGTCGCTGCCGAGACGCGCGTTGCAGAGGCGGAGGCCGCTGAGCTCGAAGGGGCGTCTGCGTCCGTACACCCGAGTCTCGAGAAGCCGGCGCGCGGCGCGTGATGGCGGACGCCTGGCAGACCGCCGCCGACATCCGTACGGGGGCGGTGTCGTCGGTCGAGGTGGTCACCGCATCGTTGGCGTTGGCGCGCGACCACGAGGTGAACGCGTTCACGGTGCTGCTCGAGGAGGCGGCCCTTGCTGCGGCGGCCGAGGCAGATGCCCTGGCCGCCAGGGGATCCGACCTGCCGCTGCTCGGCGTGCCGGTGTCCGTCAAGGACCACATCTGGATGACCGGCGTGCCGGCGACGAACGGGTCGTTGGCGCTGCGGGACTTCGTACCGCCGGAGGACAACG
>JAWWOM010000061.1:0-3889 GCA_033851655.1 Frankiales bacterium | reverse complement strand
TCGGCGTACCGGGTGCCGGGATTCGGGACGGTGCACGTGCCGAGGGGCCTGAACGCCGGCGTGATCAGCGATCTGCACCGGCGGGGCAA
The DNA here is from genome assembly GCA_033851655.1 of Frankiales bacterium. Taxonomy (GTDB): domain Bacteria; phylum Actinomycetota; class Actinomycetes; order JAWWOL01; family JAWWOL01; genus JAWWOL01. The sequence goes on along the minus strand of JAWWOM010000061.1, from coordinate 3,800 downwards.
GATCGTGGTCTGTTATCTGGACACCGGGGCCTACGAGTCCTACCGACCGGATGCGGGATTGTTTCCCGACGTGGTGATCGGGGCGAGCACCGGGTGGGCCGGGGAGAGCTGGTTGGACATCCGGACCGGGTCGTGGCACCATTTCGAGCCTCTCATCGTCGCACGGCTGGACCTGGCCAAGCGGTCCGGCTGCGACGGGGTTGAGCCGGACCAGAATAATCCATGGGGAAATAGCCCGGGATTCCCGATCGCATTGACGGATCAAAAGTCGTGGTACCTCGAGGTTGCCCGGCTGGCCCACGACCGCGGTCTGTCCGTAGGCCAGAAGAACGGCATCGAGACCACTGATGCGGTGACGATCGCAGCGTTTGACTGGAACCTCAACGAAGAGTGCAACAAGTACAGCGAGTGCGCGGTTCTCAGTGGCTACATCGCAGCCGGCAAGGCGGTCTTCCAGGTGGAGTACCAGGACGAGAGCATGACGACGTCGTTCTGCCGGGCCGACAACGCCGCTCGGTTCGACGGGCTGCTGAAGAGGCTGGAGCTGGGCAGCTGGCGGGTCGCCTGTCAGCCACCCGCGTCGCTGAGCGTCACCACGTCGTCGCGCAAAAAGCCGACATACCAACTCAATAGTCGGCCCGCCGTTGTGGCGAGCACTCTCGCGGACCAAATCGACACAAATGGTCCGTGATGTATACGTGTGGAATAGCATTGCCGACGGGTAAGTAACAAGTGCCCTAGTGCTAAAGGATCCGTAGGTCTACCGTCTGCCCAGGAGAGCCGGCCGCCTGCCTTCAGGTGGCCTGCTCGTCTCGGGAGGGGCCCGATGGACCGCAGCAGCTGGACCGGCATGGTCACGACCCAGACCCTTGCTGTCCCCACGGTCCCGTGGATGCGCACCCGATCGACGCGTAGGAGACCGGGAACGCTCCAGCCTGCACATGATCCGCAACCGGTCATCACGGCGTCGTTCCGCATCCTGCTGGCGCTGCTGCCTTTCGTGAGTCTGCTGGTCTCGGACTCGGGGAGCTGGGCAGCGATGTGGACCCTCCCACTGGTGTTGCCGGAGTTCGTCATCCGAGGCAGACTGCTGCCCGACCGGCACGTCGCCCTCCTTGGCTATTGGTGGAGCGCCGTGCCCGGCGTTGCTGCGGCCTTCACGGGCGGGAGCCACAGTCCGCTGCTTGCCTGCCTCCCGGTGGGGTTCTTCCTTGCCGGCCTCGGCGCCGGCCGCCGGGGAGTTCTCCAGGCCGGTGGGGTCAGCGCCGGCCTCTTGCTTGCCTTCGGTTCGACCTTCAGCCGGACGCAGCTTGGGCAGCCGATGGGTGAGTACCTCGCCAGCTGCGCCCAGTGGGTCCTCTTCGGTGCAGTCATCGGTCTGATCGCGGCTCGCCTCGGACGCGACGACACGGGCCCCGACGACAAGTCTGCAGAGCAGCACGCGGAGGCGCGGGCGCTGCTCGAGCAGCTGAGGTCGGTGACCAGCAGATTCCCTGGCAGCCTTGACATGTCGACCACGTGCGAGCTGATGCTCGAGTCCTGCCTGCGCAGCTCCGGCGTCAGCATCGGCGCGGTGCTTGTCCACTCGGGCGACGGTTACCACGTGCCTTTGGCCCTGCGCGGTCTCCATCGGCTGCCGTGGCGGAGTCCCGCCGCCGAGTCCGGTCCGCTGCGGGAGGCGTGGCGCACGCGGCAGCCCGTCATGGATGTGCGCCAACACGATCCGCACGAGGGCAAGGATGCCGGCCCCGGGCATGAGCGCAGCGGAAGCGCCTTGCTCGTCGTACCGGTGCTCTCGTCCCACAGCGTGCTCGGCCTGGTCGTCCTGCAGAGCCCACGCTCCGAGTACTTCTCGGACGCGGTGCTGTCCGAGGTCCTCACGACCGTGGCCCGGCAAGCACTCGCCCTGGAGACCGCGCAGACGTTCGAACGCGTGCGCTCCGCGGTGACTGTCGAGGAGCGCAGCCGGCTGGCCCGGGACATGCATGACGGCGTCGCCCAGGACCTCGCCTACATCGGCTTCGAGCTCGACTTCACCCGCGCTCGTGCCGCCCAGCTGGACCCCGCCCTTGCGCGGTCACTCACCGAGATCCGCAGCGAGACCACCCGCATCATCTCTGACGTGCGCGCGTCGATCACCGACCTACGATCCAGCCGCTCACTCGAGCGGGGCCTGGGCGCGGCGTTGACAAGCCATGTGCGCAACGCAGGTGCATCCGGGCCGCTCGCGGTGCACATCACGCTGGACGAGAGCCCGTTCCGGCTGCCAGCTGAGACTGAGGTGGAGCTGTTGCGCATCGCCCAGGAGTTCACGACCCTGGCCCGGTATCGATCCGGGGCCAGGAACCTGTGGGTCACCTTGACCGTCGAGCCGCCGGCCGCACAGCTGCGACTCGAGCACGACGGTCAGACCCTCGAAGGTTCACGCAGCCTGCAGATCGCCGCCGATCGCCTCACTACGTGTGGCGGCGAGCTGCACATCACCCCAGGACCAACAACCGGTCTGCTTGCAGAGGCAACGATAGAAGGTGGTTTCAATGCCAATTCGCGTTCTCCTGGTCGATGACCACGACCTGATCCGGCAGGGCCTGCGCAAAGTCCTGGACGCCGAGCCCGACATGACGGTGGTCGGCGAAGCCTCCACGTGCGCCGCCGCCACCCAGGCCGTCGTGGCGACCGAACCGACGGTCACCATTCTCGACATCAACCTGCCGGACGGCAGCGGCATCGACCTGGTGCCCGGACTCAAGGAGCTCTCGCCCCAGATGGGCATCGTCGTCCTCACCATGTACGACGACGACCAGCACCTGTTCCGTTGCCTCGAGGTAGGCGCCTCCGCCTTCATCGCCAAGTCGGCCCCGTCTCAAGGACTGGTCTCCGCCGTGCGGCACGCCGCCACCTCGCCGCACTCCTTCAGCGCCGTCGAGCTGGCCAGCGCCGTACAGCGGCGGCTGTCGGCGGACCAGAGCTCCGCGCTCACCGCACGTGAGATCGAGATCGTCGGCCTGCTGGCCCTCGGCTTGCCCGTGCATTCGATCGCCACGCAGCTGTACATCAGTTCATCGACGACCAAGACGCACCTGTCACGGGTGTACGAAAAGCTCGGTGTGGCCAACCGCACCCAGGCCGTCATGGAGGCGCTGCGCCTCGGACTTATCAGGCAGGACGACGGGCCGGGAGCGTTGCGTACGAGCCATAGCTGATTCGGAGCGGCCGTCAATCCTCCGGACGGCCATTTATCTCCGGGCGGAAAGCCGACCTCCGCCGCGCCGCGCAGCGAAAGAATGGCAAAGGCATGACAACGGTGAGACCACTCAATGCGGTGCTGCAGACGGCGGATGTCGCGGCGCGTGGTGGTCTGCCCTACAGCGCCACCGCCTGGGCGACCGGTTTCCACCCACTGGACCGCGAGCTCTCGGGCGGCCTCCGCGCGGGCGAGCTCGCCATCCTCGGAGGCCCTCAGGGCACCGGCAAGACGACCTTCGCGCTGCAGCTGGCCCGCAACGTCGTCGCCGCGGGTGGGTCCGCCACCTACCTGTGCTACGAGCACGACGAACGGATGCAGCTGCAGAAGCTCATCGCCATGGAGGCGTCGCTGGCAGATCCGGAGGACAGCGTCCTGCTGCCACGGCTTGCCGAGGCACTGGGCACGGGCGGGGCGAACGACCGCGGCCTGCCCGGCCGGATCGGCCACCTGCCCGGCGTCGCAGCCGCCCTCGCGGCTCTCGACTCGTACGGGGACCGGCTCCGCCTGGTCACCGGATCCGGGCACGCAACCGACGTCACCGCGGTCAGGCGGC
>JAWWOM010000012.1:0-5836 GCA_033851655.1 Frankiales bacterium | reverse complement strand
CCAGGTGCGACTGCCAGTCCGGTTCGCGCTGGCAGTCCGGACAGACCAGGACCTGGGCATCGTCGCGGACGCCACGCTTCCACGCGCTCGGACCGCGTACCGGATCAACCGGTCGCGCGCCACAGCGGTAGCAGGGCACGGCCGACCTCCCACAGCTCAGAGGGTGGCGAGCACCGACTGGTAGACGCCGAGGTCACGGGCGTCCGGAATCTCGTTGACGACCCGCCAGCGCACGATGCCCTCACGGTCGATGATGAACGTCCCGCGCAGCGCAACGCCCACTTCGGCGTCGAACACGCCGTAGGCCCGCGCCACGTCACCGTGCGGCCAGAAGTCCGACAGCAGCGGGAACTCGAACCCGTCCCGCTCGGCCCAGACCCGGTGGCTGTAGACGCTGTCCACCGACACGGTCAACACCTGCACGTCGTCGTTCTGCAGCGTCGGCAGCTCGTCACGGATGGCGAACAGCTCGGTCCCGCAAGTCCTGGTGAACGCCCAGGGGTAGAAGACGAGGACCACGTTCTTGCGGCCTTGGAAGTCGCTGAGCGAGACCGGCTGCTTGTTCTGGTCCACCAGCGTGAAGTCGGGAGCTGCCTGGCCGACCGGGATGGCGGCGACAGCCGCCGTGAAGGGACTGGCCACCGACGGACTCAGCGTTTGCCCCTGGAGGACTTGGGTGCGACCAGCCGGGTGCCCGACCAGTCGGGTCCGGCACTGATGCTGCTGGTCTGGGAGAGGCCGGCGGTGGGCGCAGCCTCGTTGACGTCGCTCGGCTCGATGTGGCCCTCGCGGCCGGCCTTGGGCGTCAACAGCCAGATCACGCCGTTGGCAGCCAGCGGCGCCAAGGCGTCGACCAGCACGTCGACCAGGTCGCCGTCGTCCTCGCGGAACCACAGCAGCACCACGTCGACGACGTCGTCGCCGTCCTCGCCGAGCATCTCGGTGCCCGTACGCTGGACGATCGCCTCGCGGAGGTCCTCGTCGCAGTCGTCGTCGTAGCCCACCTCCTGGACGACCATGCCGGCCTGGATCGCCAACCGGTCGGCCAGACTTCGCTGGCTCCCCGCGTTGCCCGCGGTCGCGCTCACGTGGTGGTTCCTCCCTCGTCTGCATGCCGTTGAGCGACGGCAGCGCATCGACGCGCTCTCGCCCCCGATACGGGTAGTCCACACGGGACGGCCCGACAGCGCAAGTATCCCCTGCCGTCCAGCGCAAGATCGCACCGGGCGGTCCACGCTGTGGATAGTCGCGAAACGCTGCGTCAGCCGGGCAGGAAGCTGAGCCGTACGGTACGCACCGGGTTGTCCACGTTGAGGTCGACCAGGGCGATCGACTGCCAGGTGCCGAGCGTGATCACGCCGTCGATCACCGGCAGCGTGGCGTACGGCGGCACGAGGGCAGGCAGTACGTGCGCCCGCCCGTGCCCAGGCGACCCGTGGGCATGCTGCCATCGTCCGTCGGCGGGGAGCAGGTCCCGCAGCGCCGCCAGCAGGTCGTCATCAGAGCCGGCGTGCAGCTCGAGGACCGCGACGCCGACGGTGGCGTGCGGGACGAACACGTGCAGCAGGCCGTCGCCGCCGCAGGAGGCGGCGAACCGCCGGCACTCCCTGGTGATGTCGGCCACAACCTCGCGCGCGCCGGTGGTGACGGTGAACGTCGTAGTCTGCATCCCGACTCTCTACCAGAGGCCCAGGTCGGGGCTTGTGGGAGAGTTGTGGTCCCGCCTGGCGGTTGGTGAAGGTGACGCTGACGCGCCTTCGTTGGACCATGTAGTAAGCGGCCCACCCACGGCCGGCAGGACCCGTACAGCAAGGTCGCACACCGCCGCGACTGGACACCGACAGTGAGGACGAGCGTGGCTTCCGGACACGATCCCGCCATCTCAGCGCTGACCCAGATCCCCGACATCGACTCGTCGGAGACCCAGGAGTGGCGTGACTCCCTCGATGCGGTGATCGCCGCCCAGGGCGCCGGCCGGGCCCGCTACCTGCTGCTCCAGCTGCTGGACCACGCCAAGGAGCGTGCGGTCGGCGTGCCGGAGACCCGGACGACCGACTACATCAACACCATCCCGGCGGCGGCCGAGCCGGACTTCCCCGGCGACGAGGAGCTCGAGGAGCGGATCCGCTCGATCGTGCGGTGGAACGCCGCGGTCATGGTCACCCGCGCCAACAAGACCACCAACGTCGGCGGCCACATCGCCACGTTCGCCGGCGCCGCCGAGCTCTACGAGATCGGCTTCAACCACTTCTTCCGAGGAAAAGACGCCGAGGGTGCGAGCGGGGACCAGGTCTACTTCCAGGGCCACGCCTCCCCCGGCATGTACTCCCGCGCGTTCCTCGAGGGCCGGCTGACCGCCGACCAGCTCGACGGCTTCCGCCAGGAGATCAGCCGCGACGGCCTGTCGTCCTATCCGCACCCACGGCTGATGCCCGAGTTCTGGGAGTTCCCGACCGTCTCGATGGGCCTCGGCCCGATCCAGTCGATCTATCAGGCCCGGTTCAACCGCTACCTCACCAACCGCGGCATCAAGGACGCCTCGTCCAGCCATGTCTGGGCGTTCCTCGGCGACGGCGAGATGGACGAGGTCGAGTCGCTCGGCGCGCTCAACATCGCCGCCCGGGAGAACCTCGACAACCTCACCTGGGTCGTCAACTGCAACCTGCAGCGCCTCGACGGTCCCGTACGGGGCAACGGCAAGATCATGCAGGAGCTCGAGGGGTCCTTCCGCGGTGCCGGCTGGAACGTCGTCAAGCTGGTCTGGGGTCGCGGCTGGGACGACCTGCTGGCCAAGGACGTCGACGGCGTACTGGTCAACGCGCTGACCGCCGTCCCCGACGGCCAGTTCCAGACCTACTCGGTGAGCACCGGCGCCTACATCCGCAATGACCTGTTCGGCCGCGACCCGCGGCTGCTCAAGATGGTCGAGCACCTCAGCGACGACCAGATCGTCGGCCTGGGCCGCGGTGGCCACGATGCCAAGAAGGTCTACGCCGCCTACCACGCGGCCCGCGAGCACACCGGCCAGCCGACGGTGGTCCTCGTACAGACCGTCAAGGGCTGGACCCTCGGTCCCAACTTCGAGGCCCGCAACGCCACGCACCAGATGAAGAAGCTGAACAAGGCAGAGCTCAAGGCGTTCCGCGACCGGCTCGGCCTGCCGATCAGCGACGAGGAGCTCGCCGGCGACCTGCCCCCGTACTTCCACCCGGGGGCGGACTCCCCTGAGGTCCGGTACGTCCTCGAGCGCCGCGCCGCCCTCGGCGGGTCGCTGCCCAAGCGGGTCAACCGGGCCAAGCCGCTGGTCATCCCGGCGGACAACCGCGGCTTCCTCGACCTGCGCAAGGGCTCCGGCAAGCAGGCAGCGGCGACGACGATGACGTTCGTCCGGCTGCTCAAGGACCTGATGCGGGACAAGAACTTCGGCAACCGGATCGTCCCGATCATCCCGGACGAGGCCCGGACCTTCGGCATCGACGCCATGTTCCCGTCGGCCAAGATCTACAACCCGCACGGGCAGACCTACGAGCCGGTCGACCACGAGCTGCTGCTCTCCTACCGCGAGAACGTCAGTGGCCAGATCCTGCACGAGGGCATCAACGAGGCCGGGTCGATGGCGTCGGTCATCGCCGCCGGCACGTCGTACGCGACCCACGGCGAGCACATGATCCCGGTGTTCGTCTTCTACTCGATGTTCGGCTTCCAGCGGGTCGGCGACATGACCTGGGCGATGGCCGACCAGATGGGCCGGGGCTTCCTGCTCGGCGCCACCGCCGGCCGCACGTCGCTCAACGGCGAAGGTCTCCAGCACGAGGACGGCCACTCGCTGCTGCTCGCCTCGACCAACCCGGCGATCATGATCTACGACCCGGCCTTCGGCTTCGAGATCTCCTACATCGTCGAAGAAGGCCTCAACCGGATGTACGGGGAGCGCGACGACAACGTCTACTACTACCTGACCGTCTACAACGAGGCCATCCCGCAGCCGCCGGAACCCGAGGTCGAGGGTCTGCGCGAGGGCATCATCCGCGGTCTCTACCGCTACCAGGCCGCCGACCCGGTGGACGGCGACGACCGGCCCAGGGCCCAGCTGCTGGCCTCCGGCACCGGCATCCACTGGGCCCTCAAGGCGCAGACCCTGCTCGCGGCCGACTGGGGGGTGGCCGCCGACGTGTGGTCGGCGACCAGCTGGAACGAGCTGCGCCGCGACGCCATGGAGGTCGACGAGTGGAACCTCCTGCACCCCGATGACGAGCAGCGGGTCCCGTACGTGACCCGGTGCCTCGAGCCCGCGCCGGGACCGGTCATCGCGGTCAGCGACTGGATGAAGGCCGTGCCCGACGCGATCGCGCCCTGGGTGCCGCAGGGCCTGCGCAGCCTGGGCACCGACGGCTTCGGCCGCTCGGACACCCGTCCCGCGCTGCGCCGCTTCTTCCAGGTGGACGCCGAGTGGACCGTGCTGGCAGCGCTCACCGAGCTGGCCCGCCGCGGCGAGGTCAAGCATGAGGTGCTCGCCGAGGCGATCGCCAGGTACGGCCTCACCGAGGAGATCACCGTCGAGTTCGCGGCGGACGAGGCCAGCGCCAACGAGCCGGGCGCCTGACCCCGGGCCTCGCTAAGCGAGCGTGAACTGGTCGACCAGCTCCGCCAGCTCGTTGCTCATGGTGAGCAGGCCGTCGGCGGCGCGCTGGTTCTCCTCGACAGCCGCCGAGGTGGCGTTGGCGGCATCCGCCACGTCGTTCATGCTCGCGGCGATCTGGATGGTCCCCATGGCCGCCTCGGACACCGTCCTGGCGATCTCGGCGGTCGTGGCCGTCTGCTGCTCGACCGCTGCGGCGATGGTGGTCGCGTAGCCGCTGATCCGGTCGATGACCTCGCTGATCTCCGAGATGGCGGCGGCCGCCTCGGCGCCGTCGGACTGGATCGTCTCGATCCGCTCGGCGATCCCCTCGGTGGCCAGGGTGGTCTCCCTGGCCAGCTCCTTGACCTCGTGCGCCACCACCGCGAACCCGAGACCGGCCTGGCCGGCCCTCGCGGCCTCGATCGTGGCGTTCAGCGCCAGCAGGTGCGTCTGCTCGGCGATCCCGAGAATCAGCTTGACCACCGAGCTGATCTCGGTGGACGACGCCCCCAGCTTGACGACCGTCGCCCGCGCCCGCTCAGCGGACCGTACGGCTGCGGTCGTCACGTCCGCTGCATCCGAGGCGTTGCGGGCGATCTCCCGGATGGAGACCCGCATCTCCTCGGCACCACCGGCGACCGACTGCATGTTCGAGCTGATCTCCTCGGCGGCACCGGACACGACGACGGTCTGCCTGCTGACCTGTTCGGCGGAGACGCTCATGTCGCGGGAGACGCCGGTGAGCTGACCGCTCGAGCTGGTGACCGACACCGCGCTGCGGCCCAACGCCTCGACCGTGCGACGCAGAGCGTCGATGGCAGCGTTCAGAGCAGTCCCCATCCGGCCGACCTCGTCCCGGGACCGGACCTCCACCGCGCCGGTGAGGTCCCCGCTCTCGACGCCCTCCAGAACGTGCATGACCGCGCGGACCCGCCGGGAGATGCCCCGGGAGACCAACCAGCCGAGGGCGACCGCGAAGAACGTCCCCGCCGCCAACAGGACCAGGAGGACGGTACGGGCTGAGCTGAACGTCGTGGCAGCGGCCGCCGACTGGGCTTTGGCGGCCACATCCTCAGCGGTACGCACGTCGTCGATCGGCTGACGCATGGAGTCGTCGACCTTCTGCAGCTGGCCACCGAGGTAGAACCGCGCGGTGGCCGTGTCCCCGGCGTCGACCGCCGGAATGACCTTCTCGTCGCGCAGCTTGCGGAACTC
>JAWWOM010000323.1:0-15335 GCA_033851655.1 Frankiales bacterium | reverse complement strand
CCACCCTGTCGCTGTTCCACTGGCGACCGCCGGTCGGCCTCTGGCTGCTCGCGGCCGGCATCGTGGCGTTCGCGGCGGCCGACCTGCTCTCCCTGTTCACCGGAGACAAGTACGTCTCAGGTGGCATCAACGACGGCGTCTGGATCCTGGCGACCCAGGTCATGGCGGCGGCGCCCGGCTGGAAGGACAAGCCGGCCGGTCTGCAGCTGCCCTCCTGGGAGATCCTCAGCATCCCCGTCCTGTCCGCGCTGAGCGCGGTGTCCCTGCTGGTCTGGGGCGACACGAACACGTTGCACCCGGCGGCCATCGTGCTGTCGGCGGCGACCGTCGTGCTCGCGCTCGGCCGGCTGATCGTGACCTTCCGGGAGGCGTCGTCACTGGCGCACAGCCACCGGCTGGCGCTGACCGACGAGCTGACCGGCCTGGGCAACCGCCGGGCGCTGTACGAGTCCGGCCCGGGGCGGCTGCGCACGCTGGCCGCCGGCCACACCTCTGCCCTGCTGCTGCTCGACCTCGACCGGTTCAAGGAGGTCAACGACAGCCTCGGCCACCAGGCGGGCGACACGATGCTGCGCCAGGTCGCGCTCCGGCTGACCGACTGCGTCCGTTCGGCCGAGGACCTGCTCGTCCGGCTCGGCGGTGACGAGTTCGCCCTGCTGCTCAACGACCTCGACGAGAGCGCGGCCGTCGAGCTGGCCCACCGGGTGCGCGCGGCCATCTCACCCCCGTACATCGTCGACGGCGTCACCGTACGGGTCGAAGCAAGCCTCGGTATCGCGATGACCGACGGCTCAGCCGACGAGCTGTCCAACCTGCTGCGCCAGGCCGACGTGGCCATGTACTACGCCAAGTCCCACCGGGTCGGCCAATCCGTCTACAGCGTCAAGAACGACGTGCTCGGCGGGCAGGACCGGCTGCGCACCCTCGAGGAGCTCCGCCGGGTCATCGACACCCGCTCGCTGACCGTGCACTACCAGCCGAAGGTCGACTCGCAGACGCTGCTGGTCACCGGCGTCGAGGCGCTGGTCCGCTGGCAGCACTCGACCAGAGGGCTGCTCGCACCCGACCAGTTCCTGCCGCTGGTCGAGGACGCCGGCCTGATGCGCGACCTCACCACCGCCGTGCTCGAGCAGTCACTGGACCAGGTCGTCCGCTGGCAGGACGCCGGCCGCTCGCTCAGCGTCGCAGTCAACCTCTCGGCCTCGTCGCTGGTCGACGTGGACCTGCCGGCGCGGGTCGAGCTGCTGCTCGCGGAGCGCGGCCTGTCCCCCCGGGTGCTCGAGCTGGAGATCACCGAGGACTTCCTGATGGCCGACCGCGAACGGGCCCGGGAGATTCTCTGCGAGCTGCGCGCCCACGGCATCCGCGTGGTCGTCGACGACTTCGGTACGGGGTACTCGTCGCTGGCCTACCTCCGTGAGCTGCCCATCGACGAGCTCAAGCTGGACAAGTCCTTCATCACCAGCATGGCCGAGGACCCGCGGGCGGCAGCGATCGTCCGGTCGACCATCCTGCTGGCCCACTCGCTCGGGCTGCGCCTCGTGGCCGAAGGCGTCGAGAACCAGGCGACGGCGACCGAGCTCGCCCGGTCGGGCTGTGACGTGGCGCAGGGCTTCTTCTACACCAAGGCACTGCCGGCCGCGGCCCTCGAGCGCTGGCTCGACGAGCATGCCTTCGACTCCGGCCACGCCGAGTCCGAGCGCACGGACATGAACCAGGACGCCGCAGCTGTGCTCGGGCGGCGGGTTTCCCCGTGATCCGTCCCAACGCGCTGGCCACCCGGGGCCGGCTGCGCCTGCACGTCGAGGTCCTCCACGGGCTGGCGGAGATCAAGCTCGCGAGCTCGGCGCTGCAGTCCCTCGCCGTACGCTGCGACGCACCGGTGACCGCCTGCCTGCCCTGGACGCTGGCCTCGGCCGAGTCCGCGATTGCCGGCGGTCTGGCCAACCACGTCTGGGCGCTCGTGCTGAGCGACGAGGACGGCGCTGCCTGCGCAGCAGCCGTCCTGCTCGAGACCTGGGCCTCCGCCGGTCCGACGCTGAGACTTGCCGGCGCGGAGGGCGGCTACCGGACGGCGATGCTGGCGGTCGACGGGGACGCCGCTGCAGCCCTGACCGAGGCTCTGCTGGCCAAGCTGGCGGACCGCGGAGCCTCCTTCGCTCTCGCGATCGGCCCGGTCGACCAGCTCGACCCGATCGTCGAGCGGATGAGCATCGCGCTGCCGGACTGGGCGCTGGACGGCTCCAGCGAGATCCCGGTCGTCCGGCACACCGGGCTGCCTGAGGCCACGGAGTACCTCTCGCCCAGCGTCCGGCGCACCTTGCGCAAGGTCCGCAACCGGCTCCGGACCGACGGGGTGGACAGCCAGGTCACGTTCACCCGGGAGCGGCATCGGATCCTCCGGCTGCTGCCGGCCATGGCCATGGCCTACCGCGACCGCGACGAGGCGCACGGCCTCGGCTTCGACGACGAGGCGCCGGGGTGGGGGCTGTTCGCGGCGCGGGTCAAGGCGCTCGCCGGTCAGGGCGGCATGGAGGTCGCCACGCTGACCTTCGACGGCGAGCTCGCCGCCTACGTGGTGGGCTTCGACGACGGCCACGCCTACCGGGTGATGGACGGCCGGTTCGTCAGCTCGTGGGCGCGCTACTCCCCTGGCCGGCTGCTCGAGACGGCCGTCCTGCAGCGCATGATCGACGACCCGACGAAGTCCACGCTGGACTGGATGACCTCCATCGCGCCGGAGAGCCTGCTGGTGGCCAACCACGTCGAGCGGGTCGTGACCATGCGCGCGCGGAGCAACCCCTACCTGCCCCAGCGGACCTGACCGGCCGGTCGGTCAGCCGGCCAACCGGCCCGCGTGCCTGCGCCGCGGCGCCTCCACGGGGGTACGCCGGCGCTGCGCCCGTACGGCGGGCAGCAGGAGCAGCTGCGTGGTCGCGGTCAGCCACAGCAGGCCGAGGATCGCCCCGGCGACGATGTCGCTCAGGTGGTGAAAGCCGCGGTACATCCGGCACAGGCCGACCGCCGGCGGGATGACCACGGCGAGGACGGTCAGCGTGACCTGGAGCGCGCGCCGGTCGGTCAGGACCCAGGCCAGGACGGCCAGCCCCCCGTACAGGCAGATCGAGGCGGCGACGTGGCCCGACGGGAAGCTCGCCTGCGGGTCGCCGATCCCGAGCCGCGGGATGCTGGGGCGCGGACGCTTGTCGATCGTGCTGACCACGAAGTAGATGCCGCTCTCGACGCCGACCGTGACCGCCAGGAACAGCGCCGGCGCCACCTTGCGGGTGACCACGGCGATCGCGATCACCAGGACCACCAAGGCAACTTCGACGGTGAGTGGCTGGGCGAGCTGGGTGCCGGCGTCGGTCACCGTGTTCCAGAACTTGGTACGGCCACTGAGCAGCTGCCGTTCGATCGAGTCGTCGGTGTGACCGACCCAGCCGTGCATCAGCACGTGGATGAGCAGCTGGCCGATGCCGTAGAGGAGCCCGAAAACCAGGGCAGCGGCGATCGTCGTCCGTACGGCGATGCGGGTCCACAAACCGTGCATGGTCAGGCCTTTCGTCGGGCGGAGGAGGATCCGGCCGGCTCCGGACCCGCAGGCTCAAGGCCGGTCTCGAGGGGCCGGTCCCCCCGGCGCAGGTCGCGCCGCCAGGCCCGGAAGCCCGCGGTCGTCGCGGCCAGCCACGCGGCACCGATGAACCAGCCGCCGACGACGTCGCTGACGTAGTGGACGCCGAGGCCGATCCGGGCATAGCCCACCAGCAGCACGATGACCACGCCGAGGCCGATCAACGGCCGCCGCCAGGAGGCGCGGACGTACGGCAACCCGACCAGCAGCAGGGCACCCACGCCGACGATCGAGCCGAAGGCATGACCGGAGGGAAAGCTGTAGCTGGTCAGGGTGAGCACCGGGTGGGCGAAGTGCGGCCTGGCCCTGGCCACCGAGTCCTTGATCAAGGTGTCCAACGGGTCGGTGAGCAGCACGGTCAGCACCAGCCAGCCGGCCAGCCGGGGGGCGTGCCTGAGCAGCAGGACCACACCGCCGACCACGGCGACGACCTCGAACGAGAGCGGGCTGAACACGTCGGAGACCAGCTTGAGGAACGACACCAGGGCCGGGTGGGACACGGCGGGGGTGTTGAGGTCGTTCGCGACGTTGACGTCGAGCCGGCGCAACGGTCCCCAGCCGTCAGCGACCGCCACCAGGGCAAGCGCGAACGGGACCAGCAACAGGAAGGCGGCCCCGGCCGCGAGGGTCAGCCTGAGGCCTCCCCTCGCGTCGGGGTCCATCCGCTTCCGGGTCCAGCTCTGCTGTTGCACCTGCACACTGTGCCGCGACCGGCTCCGGTTCAAACGGCGCTCTCACAAAGCCGCCGCTCAGACGCTCACCGGATCGCTGACCGTGCCCACCGTGAGGCCCGAACCGTCCTCCGCCAGGTCGACGCTGACCCGGTCGCCCTCGCGGATCTCGCCGCCGATCAGCGCCCTGGCCAGCTTGTCACCGATGGCCGACTGCACCAGCCGACGCAGCGGCCGGGCGCCGTACATCGGGTCGAAACCGGTCAGCGCCAGCCATTCCTCGGCGGCCGGCGTGACCTCGAGGGTCAGCCGGCGGTCGGCCAGCCGCCGGGCCAGCCGGGCCACCTGCAGGTCGACGATCCGGGTCAGCTCCTCGGTGCCGAGGGCGTTGAACACGATGATGTCGTCGAGCCGGTTGAGGAACTCGGGCTTGAACGCGGCTCGCACCACGCCCATGACGGCGTCATGGCGCTGCGCCTGGTCGAGGAGCGGGTCGGAGATGTAGGCCGACCCCAGGTTGGACGTGAGGATCAGGATGACGTTGGTGAAGTCGACCGTACGGCCCTGGCCGTCGGTCAGCCGCCCGTCGTCGAGCACCTGGAGCAGGATGTCGAACACGTCCGGGTGTGCCTTCTCGACCTCGTCGAGCAGGATCACGCTGTACGGCCTGCGACGTACGGCCTCGGTGAGCTGGCCGCCCTCCTCGTAGCCGATGTAGCCGGGTGGCGCACCCACGAGCCGGGTGACCGAGAACTTCTCGGAGTACTCGCTCATGTCGATGCGGACCATGGCCTTGTCGTCGTCGAAGAGATAGCCGGCGAGAGCCTTGGCCAGCTCGGTCTTGCCGACACCGGTGGGGCCGAGGAACAGGAAGGAGCCCATCGGCCGGTCGGGGTCGGCGACGCCGGCCCGCGAGCGGCGTACGGCATCCGACACGGCGCGAACCGCTGGCGACTGGCCGATCACCTGACGGTCGAGCTCGTCCTCCATCCGCAGCAGCTTGGCCGACTCACCCTCGAGCAGCCGGCCGGCCGGGATGCCGGTCCAGGCGGCAACCACGTCGGCGACGTCGTCGGGGCCGACCTCCTCCTTGACCATCGGCACGCTGGTGAGGTCTTCCTCGGTGCTGGCCGCGGCCTCCTCGAGCTCCTTCTGCGCCGCGGGGATCTCGGCGTACATCAGCCGGCTGGCGGTCTCGAAGTCGCCGTTGCGCTGGGCCCTCTCGACCTGCATCTGCAGGTCGTCGAGCTGCTTCTTGAGCTCCCCGACCCGGTTGAGGCCGCCCTTCTCCCGCTCCCACCGGGCGTTCAGCGCGTTGAGGGTCTCCTGCCGGTCGGCGATCTCGGCGCGCAGCCGCTCGAGCCGCTCCTTGCTGGGGAGGTCGTCCTCCTTCTCGAGGGCGAGCTCCTCCATGTGCATCCGGTCGACCGCCCGCTGCAGCTCGTCGATCTCGACCGGCCGGCTGTCGATCTCCATCCGCAGCCGGGACGCGGCCTCGTCGATGAGGTCGATCGCCTTGTCCGGCAGGAATCTCGAGGTGATGTACCGGTGGGACAAGGTCGCGGCGGCGACCAGCGCCGCGTCCGAGATCTGCACCTTGTGGTGCGCCTCGTACCTGCCCTTGAGCCCGCGCAGGATGGCGATCGTGTCCTCGACGCTCGGCTCACCGACGTAGACCTGCTGGAACCGGCGCTCGAGGGCCGGGTCCTTCTCGATCCGCTGGCGGTACTCGTCCAGCGTCGTCGCGCCGACCATCCGCAGCTCACCACGGGCCAGCATCGGCTTGAGCATCTGGCCGGCGTCCATCGCGCCCTCGGCCCCGCCGGCACCCACGACGGTGTGCAGCTCGTCGATGAACGTGACCACCTCGCCGTCGCTCTCGCGGATCTCGGTCAGGACGGCCTTGAGCCGCTCCTCGAACTCGCCGCGGTACTTCGCGCCGGCGACCATCGCACCGAGGTCGAGGGAGATCAAACGCTTGCCCTTCAAGGACTCTGGTACGTCGCCGGCGACGATCCGCTGCGCGAGTCCCTCGACCACCGCCGTCTTGCCGACCCCGGGCTCGCCGATGAGGACGGGGTTGTTCTTCGTACGGCGGCTGAGGACCTGGACGACGCGGCGGATCTCGTTGTCGCGGCCGATGACCGGGTCGAGCCGGCCCGCCCGCGCCTCCTCCGTCAGGTCGATGCCGAACTTGAGCAGGGCCTGGTAGGTGTTCTCGGGGTCCGGCGTGGTGACCCGCTGGTGGCCGCGGACCTGCTCGAAGGCGCCGAGCAGCTTGTCCGGGGTGGCGCCGGCGTCCTTGAGCAGTGCCGCGGCGCTGCCGCCGTCCCTGGCCAGCCCGACCAGCAGGTGCTCCGTCGACACGTACTCGTCGTTGAGCTTGCTCGCGGTGTCCCACGCGGCGTTGGTGACCGCGAGCGCCTGGCGGGACATGTCGGGCGCCCCGACGGTCGAACCACTCGCCTTGGGCAGCCGGTCCAGCAGCTGCTGGGTCGCGGCCTGCAGCGCCGGGACGTCGACCCCGGCCGCCTGCAGGATGGGGACGGCGATGCCGTCGGTCTGGGCCAGCAACGCGGAGAGCAGGTGGGCCGGCTCGATCTCGACGTTGCCCAGGGCCGCGGCGCGGCGGGCGGCGTCGCCGACCGCCTCCTGGCTCTTGGTGGTCAGCTTGTACGAGTCCATACGGGCGATCATCTACCTTTCGTGCGGGAGGGTGCTCATCAGACGGCAACCCGCCCAAAGTTGAGTGTGTTCCACTCAACCCTGCTCTCCTCGACCGCCTATGCCGGTACGCGCAGCAGGAGGGCGCGCGGCTCGACGGCCACCTCGAGCCGGGCGTGGTCACCGATCACCTCGCCGTCGAGCTCGGTCGGCAGCTTGTCCTCGCACTCCACCACGACGGTCCTGGCCTGGAACGTCTCGAGCTTCCGGGACGGCCTCCGGAGCAGGACCGACACCGCGAGCACCGCCCAGCCGGCCAGGCTCTTGGCCCTGATCACGGCGACGTCGAGCAGGCCGTCGTCCGGCACGGCATCCGGCAGCACGGGCAGGCCGCCCTGGAGCTTGCCGACGTTGCCGATGAGCACGCCGCGGCCGCGTACGTGCAACGACTGCCGGTCGTCGAGGGTGATCGTGTACGCGTGCCGGGGCTCGCGCAGATGCCTTGCGGCGGAGACGATGTAGGCCAGCCAGCCGACCTTGGCCTTGAGCTGCTCCGGGGCGTCGTCGAGCAGCTGGGCGTCGAACCCCATGCCGGCCATGATGACGAACCGGCGGGCGCCGGAGACCCCGACATCGATGCGGCGGCTGGTGCCCTGGGCAGCGACCCGTACGGCGTCAGCCAGCCCCTGCGGGATGCCGAAGTTGCGGGCGAGCAGGTTGCCGGTGCCGGCTGCCAGCACGGCGAGTGGGACGTCGGTCCCGGCCAGCGCGCTGACGCAGGCCATCACGGTGCCGTCGCCACCGCTGACCAGGACGAGCTCCGCCCCGTCCTCGATCGCCTGCAGGCACTGCGATGTGCCCGGGTCGTCGGCCGTCGTGTCGAACCACAGCGGCTGGGGCAACCCGCCCGCGAGGACGGCGTCGCAGATCTCGCGCCTGGTCCGGTCCGGGTCGGAAGCCTTGCTGGGGTTGAAGATCACCGCGACGGTACGGGGCTGGGCCACGCCGGCCACCTTGGCAGCCCCCGTCAGCCGCGTGCCGAGATCCGGCCTCGTACCCGGTGGCCCGACGGGTAGGCGCTGCCGCTGGGCGAGCCCTCCTTGCCGGTACGGCGCCAGCGGGCCTCGCACCAGGAGTAGACGCCGAAGACGATCAGGCCGAGGCCGAGCGCGACCAGGATGGTCCGACCGCCGCCCTGCCGGACGATCTCGCGCAGCGACTGGTCCAGGCCCTTGGCCTTGGCCGGCTGGAACCGCCAGGCGGCATCGACGAAGAACCAGCCCACGACCGCGAACACGATGCCCCTGGCGGTGGTGCCGATGGTCCCGACCGCGACCACGAACGAGCGTGTGCGCTCGCTCATCTCGCCCAGCTTGAGGTGCTTCTTGAACCGGCGCAGCAGCCCCGTGGCGACCAGCGCCAGGCCGCCGACGATCAGGCCGATGCCGATGGCGGCCACGAGCCAGCGGCCGTACGAGTGCTTCATCAGGCTGGCGCCGCTGCCGACGCCGGCGCTGGAGTTGCGGTGCTGCAGCACCGTCCAGGCGCCGTACGCCAGCACCGCGTAGGCGATGGCCCGGCCCGCGGAGCCGATCCGCTTGGCCGACTTCTTGAGGCCGCTGGCCTCGCCGCGCTCACCCCAGATCGCGTTGGTGGCACGGAAGATCGCATAGGACGCGAGGCCGATCACCATCAGCCAGAGCAGCACACTGCCGTACGACTGCCGGGCCAGCTCCTGGAACGCGCCGCGCTGGTTGGCCTGGGTCTTCGGGTGATGTCCGAGGCCGAGCTGCAGGGCGATCCAGCCCATGAGCAGATAGGTGGTGCCACGGGCGGCGAAGCCGACCCTGGCGAGCCGGTCGACCACCGGGGAGTTCGCGGCACGTCGGGCCGAAGGCGCGTTCATGGATGTTCCTCTCGTCAGGGGACCTGTTTCCCCGACGCCACCCGACCCAATCCCGAGCCGGCTGGTTTGGCCTGCTCGGCCCGGACAGCGGCCAGCGGCAGCCACACAGTCGCCCGGAGTCCGCCCAGCGGGGAGTCGCCGAGCAGGACGTCGCCGCCGTGGGAACGGGCGATCGCCCGGGCGATCGCCAGTCCGAGGCCGGTGCCGCCCTCGTCGCGGCTGCGCGCCGAGTCCAGCCGGACGAACCGCTCGAAGACCCGCTCCCGGTCTTCTCGGGGGACCCCGGGGCCGTCGTCGTCGATGTTGACGATCACCGAGGAACCCTCGCGTACGGCGGACGTGCGCACCGTCGTCGCGTACTTGCCGGCGTTGGTCACCAGGTTGTCGAACAGCCGGCCGAGAGCCTGCGGGTCGCCCTGCACCTCCAGCGGCGGGCCCTGCACCTCGACCAGCTCGGTGACGTCGACCAGCCCCTGGCCGGCAGAGCCGCCGGCGTCGAGCTTGGCCAGCAGCAGCAGGTCGTCGGCGATCCGGCGGAGTCGCTCGGCGTCGGCGAAGACGTCGGCCGCGATCACCGGCCACTCCTCGGCCGAGGTCGGCGTCGAGAGCGCGACCTCGAGCTGGGTGAGCACGGACGCCAGTGGTGAGCGCAGCTCGTGGGCGGCGTCGGCGATGAACGCCCGTTGCTGCTCGCCGGCCCCGTGCACGCGGGCGAGCATCCGGTTGAGGGTCTCACCGAGGCGTCGGAGCTCCGCGGCGCCGACCGGGACGGCCAGCCGGGGCGCCGCCGAACCGCCACTGGCCACGACCGCGTCGGCCTCGGCGCGCAGCTCGTCCACCGGTCGCAGCGCCGACCCCACCGAGAGCCAGGTGGCCGCCGCGGCGGCCAGCAGCACCATCGGCAGCACCACCAGGATCACCCGGTGCAGCGCGTTCAGGGTGTCCTCGACGTCGGAGAACGGGGCCGCGACCAGGATCACGACGGTGCTGTTCTTGTACGAGGCTGACCGTACGTCCACGCGGAAGCGGTTGCCCCCGAGGCTGCTCGACGTGGTCGTGTAGGTGTGGTCGGCGCTGCCGACACTGGTCTGCTCGATCGGGATGATCTCGAGCAGCGGAGATGCTGCGCTGGTCGCCGCGAGCACGGTGCCGGCACGGTCGACGACCTGCGCCTGGACCGCGCTGCCCAGTGGGGCCGGAAGGATCCTCGGCAGGTCACCGGCCGCCAGCAGCTGGCCGATCTTCTGGCCCTCACCGCGCACCGAGTTGTCGACCGCGTTGACCCGAGCGGCCACGAAAAGCCTTGCCAGCAAAAGGGTTCCCAACAGCAAGCCGATCGCCAGCACGGCCGTGGCGACCACGGTGACCCGTACCCTGAGGGACCGGTGGGTGAGACCCTTGAACGGGTGTCGGGTCATCTGCTCAAGTCACGCAACCGGTAGCCGGCACCCCGCACCGTCTCGAGGTGCTGCCGGCCGAGCTTGCGCCGGAGGTAGCCCGCATAGACCTCGACCGCGTTCTGGTCGACCTCCGGCGTGTCCCAGACGTGCGCGAGCAGCTCGGCCTTGGTGACGACGGCACCGGGCCGGCGCATGAGGTACTCCAGCATCGCGAACTCGCGCGCCGTGAGGTCGACGACCACCCCCGCCACCGCGACCGTACGGGACGCCGGGTCGAGCTCGAGCGAGCCGACCACGAGGGTCACCGGACGTGGCTCGGCGCTCCGCCGCAGCAGCGCCCTCAGCCGGGCCAGCAGGACGACGAAGGAGAACGGCTTGGTGAGGTAGTCGTCGGCGCCCAGGTCGAGCCCGTCCGCCTGGTCGTACTCGCCGTCCTTGGCGGAGGCCAGCAGGATCGGCGTCCAGACCCCCCGCGCGCGCAGCCGCTTGGTGACCTCGTAACCCGAGAGCCCCGGCAGCATCACGTCCAGGACGATCGCGTCGTAGGGCACCTCGCAGGCCAGCTGCAGGCCCCGTACACCGTCGTGGGCGATGTCGACCGTGAAGCCCGCGTGGACCAGTCCCCGCTGCATCGCAGCCGCCATCCGCTGCTCGTCCTCGACGAGAAGAAGCCGCACCGCGTCACCTCCCGGATCTGCCCTCACCCTAGAGCCGGACGGCTACCTGTGACGGTCCTGAGAGGTACGAGATCATCACATGGCGTTCTGGCGGAGCGGACCGATAGTGAGTGCATGAGCACACTTCTCAGATCCCGTCGTCTCCGCTGGGCGGTGCCCGGCGGTGTCGCCGCGGCCGTCGCGGTCGCCTCACTGACCTCCACCGTGACGGCCTCAGCGTCCGGCCGGCCCAAGCTGCCGGCGCGTACCGCAGCCGAGCTCCTGGTCAACCTGCAGAAGGCCGAGCCGCCGCAGCTGTCGGGCACCGTCGTCGAGTCCGTCCACCTCGGCCTGCCGGACCTCCCGAACATCGGCGGCGCCTCCTCAGGGGACTCCGACCTCACCCTGCAGAACCTGGTGAGCGGGTCGCACACGGTGCGCTTCTTCTACGGCGGCCCGGAGCGGCAGCGGGTGGCCCTGCTCGGCCAGCTCTCCGAGAGCGACGTGATCCACAACGGCGCGGCGCTGTGGACCTACAGCTCCTCGACCCGCCAGGTCACCAAGGCGACCCTGTCCACCGCCACCGAGGACGCGGCCAAGGCGGCGCCGACCTCCGTTGCGTCGATGACTCCCCTGGCGCAGGCCCAGAAGGTGCTCGCAGCGCTCGACCCGACGACCGCCGTCACCGTCGACCGTACGGCCTACGTCGCCGGTCGGTCCGCCTACCAGGTGCTGCTCACCCCCAAGGACAGCCGCTCGCTGATCGGCAGCGTCCGGATCGCGCTGGACTCCGCGAGCTCGGTCCCCCTGCGGGTGCAGGTGTTCGCCCACGGCGCGACCTCCCCCGCGATCCAGATCGGCTTCACCGACGTCACGTTCGCCGCCCCCGACGCGTCCATCTTCAACTTCGTGGCACCGGCGGGCAGCAAGGTCGAGACCCGCGAGCTGCCGTTCACCAACGACCCGTCCGCCCGGCCCGCGCTGCCCGGCAGCGAGGCCGGCTCGAGCACCAAGGTGATCGGCTCGGGGTGGACCGAGGTGGTGCAGACGGCGCTGCCGCAGGGCGCGTCAGGCGGCAGCACCCAGAGCATGCTCGACAAGGTGTCGACCCCCGTCGCCGGCGGACGGCTGGTCACCAGCGCACTGGTCACCGTGCTGCTGACGGACGACGGCCGGGTGTTCGCCGGACCGGTCAGCGGCACCGATCTGCAGAAGGTCGCGGCCACCGGACAGGCGCTATGACCGCACCGATCGCGGCGGCCGCCAGCGAGGTCCCGTGACGAGCACGGCCGCGACAGCGGTCAGCCCCTTGGTGGTCGATGGCCTTCCCCTGGCCATCCGCACCGAGGGGCTGACTCGTCGTTTCGGACAGCACGTGGCCGTGGACGACGTCAGCCTCACCGTTCCCCAGGGCGCGGTCTACGGCTTCCTGGGTCCGAACGGCTCCGGCAAGACCACCACCATCCGGCTGCTGCTCGGCTTGATGAACGCCCACGGCGGCACGATCTCCCTGCTCGGCGGCGCGATGCCCGAGGACGCCGCCCGCGTGCTGCCGCGGGTGGGCACCCTCGTCGAGGGTCCGGCCTTCCACCCCTACCTCAGCGGGCTGGACAACCTGCGCCGGCTCGACGCCTACGACGCCTCGACCGATCCCGCGACGTCGTCGGAACGGATCGCCCACGCCCTCGAGCGGGTCGGGCTCAGCGCGGCCGCCCGCAAGTACTTCCGCCGCTACTCCCTCGGCATGAAGCAGCGGCTGGGGCTGGCCGCCGCCCTGCTGCGGCCGCGCGACCTGCTGATCCTCGACGAGCCGACGAACGGTCTCGACCCGCAGGGCACCCGCGAGGTCCGTACCCTCATCCGCGAGCTCGCCGCCGACGGCTCCACCGTCCTCGTGTCCAGCCACCTGCTCGCCGAGATCGAGCAGGTCGCGACCCACGTCGGCATCATGAGCGCCGGCAAGCTGCTCCGGCAGGGCCCGCTGGCCGAGGTCATCGGCAGCGCCGCGTCGCTGCTCCGGATCGACACCACCGACCCGGCCCTCGCCGTGAGCGTCCTGCAGCGGCTCGGTCTGGTCGTCGGCGAGCACACGGCCGACCACGTGAGCGTCGTCTCGCCGGTGATGCCGGTCGAGGACGTCAACGCCGCCCTGGTCTCCGCCGGGGTTCCGGTACGGGGGCTGCTGGTCGAGCGGCCGACCCTCGAGGACCTGTTCGTGTCGCTGACGGGGGAGGGCTTCGATGTCGTCCGCTGACCTGGCCGTGCGGCCCGCCGTCGAGGTGGCCTACCGCGGAACGCTGGGCCGCCAGGTGCGCTCGGAGCTGCGGCTGGTCTTCCGCCGGCGCCGCAACATCGCCATGCTCGTCGTGCTGGCCCTGATCCCGATCCTGATCGGCGTGGCTCTCAAGCTGGCCGGCCAGCCGCGCGGCGGCGGCGGTCCGGCGTTCTTCGCGCTGGTCACCGGCAACGGCCTGTTCCTCGCCTTCGCGGCGCTCACCGTCTGCCTGCCGGTGTTCCTGCCGCTGGCGCTGGCCGTCGTGGGGGGCGACGCCGTCGCGGGTGAGGCCTCGGCCGGCACCCTGCGCTACCTGCTCACGGTGCCGGTGTCACGCACCCGGTTGCTCCTGGTCAAGGGCATCGGGGTGGTCGCCTACCTCGCCGGCGCGGTCGGAGTCGTCGCGCTGACCGGTGCCATCGTGGGTGCGCTGCTGTTCGGCCTGCACAACGTCGTGCTGCTCTCGGGCGACACCGTGCCCGCACTCAACGGCGGCATCCGTACCCTGTGCGTCTGCGCCTTCGTCTTCATCGACCTGCTGGGCCTGGCCGCGATGGCGCTGTTCTACTCGACGCTGACCGAGGTCCCGGTCGGTGCCATGGCGGGCACCGTCGCCACCGCGATCGCGTTCGCCGTCCTCGAGTCCGTCCCGCAGCTCAGCTCGATCCACCCGATCCTGCTGACCGACCACTGGCTGGACTTCTCCGAGCTGTTACGAGGACAGGTCCACGTGTGGTCCCTGCTGCACTCGACGCTGGTGCCGCTGGCCTACACCGCCGTCTTCGGCTCGCTCGCCTGGGCCAGGATCACCTCGGCCGACATCACCTCCTGAGCCCGGGCCTGATCCCGGCACGCGAACGGCGGCGCTCTCCCGCTGAGGGGAAGGCGCCGCCGTCGCGGGGGTGCCCAGATCAGGCGTTGACCGACTCCTCGTGCAGGTCGACCTGGTCGAGCAGCGGTTCGCCATGTGCGTGGAGCTTCGACGGCTGGACCCGCAGGATCCTGGCCACGTTCTCCGGCAGCCACCAGTTCCAACGGCCGAACAGCACCACCAGCGAGGGCACCAGCAGCGCCCGGACGATGGTCGCGTCGAGCAGGATGCCGACGCCGAGTGCGGTCGCGAACACCTTGATGTCGGTGCCGGGTGCGGAGGCAAGCGCGGCGAAGGAGAAGAACAGGATCAGCGCCGCCGAGGTCACCAGCCGCCCCGTGCGGCCCAGACCGCGGACCACCGCAGCCTGGGTCGAGCCGCTGCGGTCGTACTCCTCGCGCATCCGGGCCAGGATGAACACCTCGTAGTCCATCGACAGGCCGAACAGGAACGCGAAGATCAGCGGCGGCAGCCAGAACGTCATCGCCCCGGTCGCCGCGACGCCGAACACCGCATTGGACCCGTGGCCGTCCTGCCAGAAGTAGGTCGAGACGCCCAGGACCGCTGCCAGGCTGATCAGGTTGAGCACGACAGCCTTGAGTGGCAGCAGGATCGAGCGGAACGTCCGGACCAGCAGGATGAACGTGATGACCGCGATCAACCCGATGACATAGGGGAAGTTGTCATAGACCGCGTGCCGGTAGTCCACGATCGTGGGCCCGAGACCGGCCGCCCCCACGTAGCCGGGCAGCGCCTTGCCGGTCTTGGACACCTGGTCGACGATGGCGACCGAGCTGGAGGCGACGGTCTCCTTGTCGGGGACGACATCGATGGCGCTGATGCCGTTCTTGCCGGGCGGGTTGGGCACCGCGGCGCGGATCCCCGGAATCTTGGCTGCGGCGTCCGCGATCGCCTTGGTCTGCGCCACCGTGCCGTTGCTGGCGACCACGATCGGGGTCAGCGCGCCGCTGCCGATGCCACCCTGCGCGAGGGACTGCAACGTCTTGTAGGCCGCGGAGGTGGTCCCCTGCGACTTCGTGCTCGACTGGCCGAACTGGATGCTGTGCAGCGGGGCGATGGCGAATCCGAGCAGGATCAGCGCACCCCCGGCGGCGACCCATGGCTTGCGCACGATGGCCTTGGCCCAGGCAGTCCAGCCTCGGGAGGCCACGCCCTCCTTGCGGATGTGCGGGATGTCGACGCGACGGCCGACCGAGGCGAGCAGCGCGGGGAGCAGGGTGAGCACGACCGCGACGGA
>JAWWOM010000373.1:0-3379 GCA_033851655.1 Frankiales bacterium | reverse complement strand
CCTCGACGACAGCCTGGACGTCGCGGACGAGAGCTACCGCAACGGGCAGATCGCGCTGCAGCAGGCCGAGATCGGCCAGGCCGCCGCCGATCGTCGGCTGGCCGCCGGCCGGGCCCGTCGGGCGGCCCTGCAGAGTCGGGTGAACGCGATTGCCGCGCTGGCCTACCAGACGGGGGCTGCGCCGGACGTGATGCTCGCGTCGCCGGACGGGGTGGGGCAGCTGGCCGAGTCGACGGCGATGCTCAGCCAGTTCGCGGCGGACCAGGACAACACCCTGAGCGCCGCCGCCGCCGCGCAGTACGACCTTGCCGTCGCACAGACCGCTGCCGCCCAGTCCGCCGCGGCCACCGCTCGCACGTCGGCGCAGCTGGCCGCTGCCAAGGCGGTCATCGTGGGCCAGGTGGCGGCGCACCAGCAGATCGTCGACTCGCTGATCAGCCGGCAGCACACGCTCGAGGCGATCGCAGCAGAGAAGGCGCGGCTGGCCGTCATCGCCGCAGCCAAGGCCGCCGCCGAGAAGCAGGCAGCTGCCAAGGCCGCGGCGGAGCGGGCGGCGGCCCAGGCGCTCGCGGCGGCTCGGAAGGCTGCGGCCGAGGCTGCCGCGGCGAAGGCGGCCGCTGAGCAGGAAGCGGCCCAGCGTGCGGCTGACCGAAGACGCCAAGAAGCGGTCAAGGCTGCAGCTCAACGTGAGGCGCAGCAGGCTTCATCGTCGTCATCGTCCACAGCGTCCTCGTCGTCAGCCACGTCCACCGGCTCGGCCGGGGGACCGGCCGGCCCGCCGTCCTCGCGGGCCGCAGCTGCCGTGGCGGCTGCCTACCAGCAGCTCGGTGCGCCGTACGACTGGGCAGCCGACGGTCCGGGCTCGTTCGACTGCTCCGGGTTGACGGCGTACGCCTGGGCGGCCGCCGGCGTCACCTTGCCGCACTCCTCGCAGGCGCAGTTCGACGTCGGGGCCCACGTCTCGCGGAGCGAGCTGGCGCCGGGCGACCTGGTGTTCTTCGGTTCCCCGATCCACCACGTCGGGATCTACATCGGCAACGGCCAGATGATCGACGCTCCGCAGACCGGCGACGTGGTGCGGGTGCAGGGGATCGGCCGCTCGGACTACACCGGCGCCGTACGGGTGACCGGCTGAGGCTAGTGATCGACGGTGATCGAGGCGACCCCGGCCCTGTAGCCGCCCGTCGCCCGCGGCAGCCTGGTCAGCCAGAGTAGCCAGAAGCGGTGCGGGGTGCGGTTGCTGATCGCGACCGTGGTGGTGGCCGACCTGCTCGCGTCGCCGGTGCCTTCGACCGGGAAGCTGTCCCGGGTCGGGCCGGCGGTGTCGGCGGCCCTGATCTCGTACGTCGCTCCGGGCGCCGTGAAGGTGACCTGGACCCTGGTCGGCGCGAGTGCCGTGCCTGCGTCCAGCAGCAGGCCGACGCCCTTCTTGAGCCCGCCGAAGTCGGCCCGGGTGTAGTTCTCGGTGAACCACGCGGTCGACGGGTCACCGTCGATCGCCTTGCCGGTCTGGGACTGCTCCTCGGAGCCGTCGCCGGGCGGCGGGTCGAAGGAGCTGGCGGACACCAGCGGGTACGGCGTCAGCTGGACCGCTGCGCTCGGGGGAGCGCTGCCCCCGGCCGGCGTGTGCGGCGCGGCGCTGGTGGTGTTGCGGTGGCCGAGGGCTGCGAGGTCCGGGAACGGCACGCCGTTGCCCGACCCGCTGGTCAGCGCTGCGAGCGCCACGTAGCCGACCAGCAGGACGGCCAGCCCTGCGCCGATCACCAGCGGCAGCCGGGAGCGCTGGACCGGGGCGGGCTCGGTGGTGTCGACGAGCGGGATCTGCTCGGTGCGCTCGCCGGCGTGGCGCAGCGCGGTCAGCCGGCTCACCACCTCAGCCGCCGACGCGGGCGTGGTCGGGCCCCAGAGCAGGCAGTCGACGATCAGCTTGTCCAGGTCGCGGGGCACGCCGGCCCTGACCTGGCGCGGGCTGCACAGCCGGCCCTCGTCGGTAGGGGCCGCCGGCAGCGAACCGCTCTCCGGGCCGGGCCAGCGGCCGGTGACCGCGAAGTAGAGGAGGCAACCGAGGGCCTGCACGTCGCCGGTGTCGTCGCCGGCAGGGGCGCCGACCAGGGCTGCGGCTGTCGCGGCGTCGGTCACGCGTACGTCCCCGTCGGGGGTGAGCAGGATGTGTCCGGGGTGCAGCCGGCCGTGGTGCACGCCGTACGCCGCCGCGGCCGCGAGGGCCTCGGCCACCGAGCCGATCACGGCCATCGCGCGGTCAGGGGCCAACGGGCTCTCGGCGACCACGTCATCCAGCGGCTCGCCCGCCACCCACTCGCGGACGACCAGGCGCAGGCCGGGCTCGTCGACCACGTCGTAGGCCCGGGTCAGCGTCCGGTGCGGGACCACCCCGGCCCGGCGGGCGGCGTCGAGGACGGCGTCCGTACCGGTGGTGGGCAGTGAACGGATCGCGACCGGACGGGCCAGGACGTCGTCGTGGGCTTCCCACAGGGTCGACTTGGCGTTGCCGATCTGCCGGAGCAGTCGGTAGCGGCCAGTGACCAGACTGCCCGGGGCCAGCGGGGCGGGAGGGGATGGCAAGCGCTCACTCCGGTCGGGGACGGCACCCGGCAACCACCGTCGGCGAGACGGCGGCGGCCCGGCTTCCACCCCACTGTAGAGGGCGGAGAACCGGGCCGCGCGATGATGCTGGGAAAGCGCTGAGAACGGCTCGGGCCGCTAGATCCGGCCCACGTAGTACGAGGCGTTCCACATGCCTTCGAGCCGGACGAAGTCGCCGGTGTGGGTGGCCGCCCAGATCTGGTCGCCCCCGGCGTAGATGCCGACGTGGTAGACGTGGCCGGACCCGCTGTGGAAGAACACCAGGTCGCCGATGCGCTTGTCCTTGTTGGCGATGTGGCGGACCTCGGAGTACTGAGCAGAAGAGCTGTGCGGCAGGCTGATGCCGAACTTCGCGAAGATGTACCGGGTGAACCCGGAGCAGTCGAAGCGGGAGGGTCCCGTCGCGCCGTACTGGTACGGGGTGCCGCGGTAGGCCGACGCCACCCGGATGACCCGGGTGCCGAAGGCGAGCTTGGGCGCTGCCGTCTTCTTGGTGACCTTCTTCGTGACCTTCTTCGTCACCTTCTTGGTCACCCTGTGCTTGACGACCTTGGCCCTGGGGGCCTTCTTCTTGGCCGGCGTGACGACCTTGGCCTTGCTGGCGGCCACCGGCTGGAACGTGATCGCGCTCGTCGGGCCGGCGGCTTGGGCGGGTGCCGAACCGATCCCGACGATGAGGCTGGATGACACGGTGAGTGCGACCGCGACCGCCCGCAGGCGAACGCGTGCGCGCGGATTGACCGCAGGCACAGTTTTCCTTTCCGTCAACGCCTGC
>JAWWOM010000313.1:0-3754 GCA_033851655.1 Frankiales bacterium | reverse complement strand
AGGTTGAGCCGTTCGACTACTTCGCGACGCCCGCACCGACCGATGAGCCCGCGGCCGGAGAGGACGACGCCCCCGTCCCCGTACCGTCCCATGAGTCGAGCGCGTCCGAGCTGCCACCGCTGACGCTGGCCCCAGGCCCGCTGCTGTTCGACGGTGAGGACACCCCGATCGGCAACCCCGGCTCCTATGACGCCGTCGAGGAGGCTGCGGCCGAGCTGACCGCCTTGATCCCCGCCGACTTCACCGACCTGATCCCCAAGGACATCGTCATCGGCGACCTGGCCCGGCACGTCGATGGGGCGGCGCCGGCAGCCGAGCTCGAGCACCCTGGCGCACCGGTCGAGGCGTTCGTCGAGCCGGTCGAGCTGGTCGAGCCGGTCCCGCCGATCGCCGAGCCGGCTCCGGGCACCGACGAGCTGCCGCCGATGGCCGTCGCCGAGATCCCGTCGGACGTGTCGTCGATCGAGACACTGGACGGTGCCGCCATCCCGGCCGCTCGCGAGACGCACGAAGAGCCGGTCGCCAGCAGCAGCCACCGCGAGGGTCCCCGGGGCCTCGGCTACTTCGGCGGCTGACCGGGCCCAGCACGACGCCGTACCCAGCGGCGCCGGTTAGGCTGAGCCAATGGCCCGCCGCGTTGTGACGCTCGTCCTGTCCACGGCCCTCGTGCTCGCGATGGTCGTCATCGGCGCGCAGATGCACGTCCCGTACGCCGGTCTGGGGCCGGGGCCGACCTACAACACCCTCGGCAAGGACAGCAAGGGCGAGCCGCTGATCTCGGTGACCGGCCGGCAGACCTATCCGCCGAGCTCCGGCCACCTCAACCTGGTGACGGTGTCGGTCAGCGGCGGCCCGCACTACCCGATGGACCTGACCAAGGCGCTGCGCTACCTCTTCGACAAGCACGTCGAGCTGGTGCCCGAGAGCGAGATCTTCCCACCAGGCCAGACTTCTCAGCAGGTGCAGCAGCAGGACAACCAGCAGATGCAGCAGTCGCAGAGCTCGGCCGAGGTGGCGGCGCTCGGTGAGCTGGGCATCCCGCCGACCGGCGTCCAGATCTTCGAGGTCACGGCCAACAAGCCCGCGTACGGCGTGCTCAAGCCGGGCGACCAGATCGTCAGTATCGACGGCACCCCGGCCACAACCCAGGAGGCCGTGACCAGCCTGATCCAGAAGCACCAGGTCGGGGACAAGGTCACCATCGGCATCACGCGTGGCGGCAAGCCGATGTCCTTCACGATCGGCACGGTCGCCTCGGCCGACAAGCCGCCGCACCCGCAGATCGGGGTCACCCTGCAGCCGTCATGGCCGTTCATGGTCTCGATCCACGTGGACTCGGTCGGCGGCCCCAGCGCCGGGATGATGTTCGCCCTCGGCCTCATCGACGTGCTCACCCCTGGCGACCTCACCGGCGGCAAGTTCATTGCCGGCACCGGTGAGATCGACAACGCAGGCAACGTCTCCCCGATCGGCGGGATCACGCAGAAGATGTACGGGGTACGGGCGGCCGGCGCTCAGTACTTCCTCGCCCCCGCCGACAACTGCAACGACGTGGTCACGGGCGGCATCCCGGCCGGCCTGCAGGTGATCAAGGTCAACAAGCTGCACGACGCCTTGGCCGACGTGAAGGCCATCGCCGCGGGGCAGGCCGCCTCGCTGCCGCCCTGCACCGCGAGCTGACCCTCAGTCCTCGCTGAACGTCTCCAGCAGCGCCTCGGCCAGCGCCGGCGCCAGGTCTGGCCCCACCACGACGTCGTCGGCGTACCCGTCGGCAGCGGTCTCGCCGTCCGCACGCAGCCGCAGCCTGGCCATCCGGGACCCGTCCCTGAGGACGCCGACCGCCAGCCGGACCTCGCGCCGGGCCGGATGTTCCGCGACCCAGGCGGCTGCCGCTGCGTCGTCGATGCCCCCCGGCGCCTCCGCCTCGGCGCCCGGCGGGAGGACCAGCACCTCGTCCACGACGACGCAGCCGGCAACCTCGGGCGGCCAGCCGATGCCGGCCAGCAGCTCGTCCAGTGGCTGGTCCTCGAGCCCGTCCTGCTCGACGGGGGTCAACGACCCCGCCACCGCATCCGACGAGTCCATCCCGTCGAGCCCCAGCCTGGCCGCCATCGCCGGCTCCCGGCGCACGAGGTCGGCGGTGTCGACGAGCGCGAAGAGCCGCGCCTTCTGGTCCCAGCCCGCGGCGGCCACGTACTGCTCGATCTCGGCCATGACGGAGGCCAGATGCTCACTCATGCGGTCATCTTGGACCGGAACGGTTTGGCCGGTCCTGCTGGGGTCCGTATAGTGGAGAACACACCGACGCGGGGTGGAGCAGCTCGGTAGCTCGCTGGGCTCATAACCCAGAGGTCGCAGGTTCAAATCCTGCCCCCGCTACGACCCCAGTCCGGGATTCCGGGCAGGAACAGACAGCTCGGCGCTTCCGCGCCGGGCTGTTTGCTTTCCGAAGCAAGATCGACCCCGTGGCGGGTGCCTGCGAGTCTCGTCCGCCCGCCACGTTCCCCTTTACTGTGGCGCTGGCTCCCAGGTGATCACCGTGACGGCTGATACGGCGGGTGGTCGCCGACGTTACAGGCAGTCCAATCGCCCTGGTTGCGCTCGACGCATGCGTTCGGGGTGTTCGGGACGGACCTGTACGGTAAGTCACCGCGACCGGTGTTGCCGACGTTGCACGCATTCCCATCCCCTTGGTTCATTGCGATGCATGAGTCGGGGGTACCCGTTCGCGAGATGCCGCCCGACGGCGCCGATGCGAGGGCTGGGGCTGCGCCGAAGACGACGACAACGACGGCGCTGGCCAGAACGGTCTTGGTCTTCATGGGACACCCTCCGAAGGCGATGCGGCACGAATTCAGTGCAGCCCTGCCTGGTCGGAATCGGCTGGCACGCCGAGCGTCATCGCTTGGAACTTGCTTGGAGGGACCTCGTGGGCCAACTAGTACGATTTAGCGGATAACTGCGTGGTAGCGGAGGGTGTGGCGGCAGAGGGCCAGCTCCGCGTCGCCCACTAGGCAGTGCCTGGACACGGTGATTCAATGCTGATGTCGGCGCCTGCGTGGTCCACGGCCTGTCGGGGCGCGTGGCACGAGGGCGGTGTGGTGTGGCCGGCAACGACGGAGACGCTCACCACCGGATTCGATTCTGCGTTCTCGGGCCGTTCCAGGTGTGGCGGGATGGAGCGCCGACCGGTGTCGGCGGTGCTCAGCAGCGAGCGGTGCTCGCCTTTCTGCTCACGGAGCACGAACGAACAGTTTCTGTGGACCAGATTGCCGATGCAGTCTGGGGCGAACGCCCGCCGGCCGGATATGCGGCGACGATTCAGACCTACGTATTTCGCCTCCGGGAGGCGTTGGAACCCGATCGGGCCAAGGGGGAACCGCCGGGCGTCCTGGTCACCGAGCGGGGCGGATATCGCCTGAAGATCGATCCCGGAGGGCTCGACGCAGCAGCCTTCGAGAGCCTGATCGAGTCTGGCGACAGCCTCCTGGCGAGCGGTCGGCCGGCCGAGGCCGCGGCGGATCTTCGGCGTGCCCTTT
Source organism: Frankiales bacterium (assembly GCA_033851655.1). GTDB lineage: Bacteria > Actinomycetota > Actinomycetes > JAWWOL01 > JAWWOL01 > JAWWOL01. The sequence goes on along the minus strand of JAWWOM010000313.1, from coordinate 215 downwards.
CGCTGTGGCGGGGACCTGTGCTGGCTGATCTGGCTGGCTATGATTTCGTTGCTCGGCTGGGTAGCCGCCTGGATGAGCTGCGGTTGCGGGCGATCGAGCTGCGGACCGACGCGGAGCTGGCGCTCGGCCACAACGCGTCGATGATCGCCGAGCTGAACTCGTTGGCCGAGCTGCATCCACTGCGCGAGCACCTGCAGGCACAACGGGTCCTGGCG
>JAWWOM010000271.1:0-2778 GCA_033851655.1 Frankiales bacterium | reverse complement strand
CCTCGACGGTGATGACGCCTTCCTTGCCGACCTTGTCCATGGCCTCGGCGATGATCTCGCCGACCGTGGTGTCAGCAGCGGAGATCGACGCCGTCGACGCGATCTGCTCCTTGGTCGTCACGTCCTGCGCCTGCAGGCTGAGCTGCTCGGAGACCCGCTCGACCGCAGCCTCGATGCCCCGCTTGAGAGCCATCGGGTTTGCGCCGGCCGCCACGTTGCGCAGGCCCTCGCGGACCATCGCCTGGGCCAGCACGGTTGCGGTCGTCGTGCCGTCACCGGCGACGTCGTCCGTCTTCTTGGCTACCTCTTTGACCAGCTCGGCCCCGATCTTCTCGTACGGGTCCTCGAGCTCGATCTCCTTGGCGATGCTCACACCATCGTTGGTGATGGTGGGCGCGCCCCACTTCTTTTCCAGGACGACGTTGCGGCCCTTGGGGCCGAGCGTCACCTTGACGGCGTCTGCGAGCACGTTCATGCCGCGCTCGAGGCCGCGCCGCGCTTCCTCGTTGAAAGCGATGATCTTGGCCATGCGGGAGTCCTCCCCATCACGATCTTGGAGCTCAAGTCAGTTACTGGGACCGGAGGTGGCGCCCGCGACGGACGGCCGACCGGCGACAGGACATGGGTCCCGCACCGGAAAGCCTCACCAACACCGGTCTCGCTGTCACTCGACAGCGACGAGTGCTAGTGCATTTTTAGCACTCGACCACGGTGAGTGCAAGGCGACAGGGGGCTGACAGCCGCTCCCGGAACAGCGAAAGGTCCGGCCCCCCTCGACCGTCCCCTGTGCGGTCGAGAAGGGCCGGACCCGTCCCGGCTGAGCTGCGCTGGCCAACCGGTCGACGTGGTGCTGCCCTGTGTTCGCAAACCGGCCCCGGACGGTTTCCGAACGTCGTACGGCGGTCGCCCGACCATCCCCCTTGCACAGGGTCGGTGACCCACGGCCGGGCGTTCGCCGTAGCCATGACAATGCCGCCCGGGCGGGTCACGGGTATGCGTGCGACTACGCAACCCACGCTGGGTATGCGTACTCAGATCGACAGCCGGGGTGCCGGCGAACAGCCCCGTATGCCGGTTTCGCGCCCCTGATCAGGGCGCCAGATGGCCGTGTCAGAGCAGGCGGACGGCCTCGGCCATCGGGCCGTGCGTGCCGTCGATGACGTCGAACTCGATCCGCTGCCCCTCGATGAGCTCGCGGTGCTCGCCCGCGATGGCGCTGTAGTGGACGAACACGTCCGGTCCCTGGTCGACGCCCGCGAAGCCGTAACCCCGCTCCGCGCTGAACCACTTCACGCTGCCCTGTGCCACGACTGTGCTCCTTGCGCCGACGGTCCGGGTCCCCGTACCAGACCTATCGACACAGCGTGGCCAACCCTGAGCCGGCAGCCGACGGTCAGGCAGCTCCCTCCGTGCCGCCGAGGCCGGTGGCGAGGAACGCGTCGAGGGAGGGCTTGATGCTGACGGTCGGCCCGACGAACGGCGCTACCGCATCGACCGTCTTGAGGCCGTCCCCGGTGTTCAGCAGCACGGTCTCGGCGTCCGGATCGAGCTGGCCGGAGCGGATCAGCTTGCGCAGCACGGCGACGGTCACGCCGCCCGCCGTCTCGGCGAAGATGCCCTCGGTCGAGGCCAGCAGCCGGATGCCCTCGACGATCTCGGCGTCCGTCACGTCGGCGATGGCGCCACCGGTGCGCCGCGCGACGTCCAGCGCGTAGGGACCGTCGGCCGGGTTGCCGATGGCGAGGGACTTCGCGATCGTGTTCGGCCTGACCGGCTTGACGAAGTCCCGGCCCTCGGCGAACGCCGATGCGACCGGGTTGCAGCCCTCGGCCTGGGCACCGAACACCTTGTACGGGGTCCCCTCGACCAGGCCCAGCTTGGACAGCTCGCGCCATGCCTTGTCGACCTTGGTCAGCAGGGACCCGGAGGCGATCGGGATCACGACCTGCTCGGGGAGCCGCCAGCCCAGCTGCTCGGCGACCTCGTAGCCCAACGTCTTGGAGCCCTCGGCGTAGAACGGCCGGACGTTGACGTTGACGAAGGCCCAGTCGAACTCGCCGGCTACCTCGCTGCACAGCCGGTTGACGTCGTCGTAGGAGCCGTCGATGGCGACCAGGGTCTGGCCGTAGACAGCCGTCGTGACCACCTTGGCCGGCTCGAGGTCGGCCGGGATGAACACGACCGAACGCAGTCCGGCAGCTGCGGAGGCGGCGGCCACGGCGTTGGCCAGGTTGCCGGTGGAGGCGCAGGCCACGGTCGTGAAACCCATGGCGCGGGAGGCGGACAGCGCGACCGAGACGACGCGGTCCTTGAAGGAGTGGGTGGGGTTGCCCGAGTCGTCCTTGACCCACAACGTCTTCATGCCCAGGGCGGCGGCCAGCCGGTCAGCTTTGACCAGGCGGGTCCAGCCGACCCCGAGGTCGACCCGGTACTCCTGCGGCGGCGATGGGATGAGTCCCTCGTACCGCCAGATCGAACGGGGGCCGGCCTCGATCGACTGACGGGTGACCTTGCGCAGCAGGTCGTCGTCGTAGCCCATCTCGACCGGCCCGAAACACTCGATACAGACGTGCTGGGGGGAGAGGGGATAGGTCGCTCCGCAGTTGCGGCAGATCAGCGACGTCGCCGGCCCGAAGGTCGGGATCTCGAGAGACAGGGTCATGCCAGTGGCCTTCCTCATCTTCCCCGCCGGCACTTTGCCGCGGGACGGAATTGGCACCTGCCCCGACCCGCGCCGCAGTCGCGGTCGAGTCGTGATGGTTGCCGGGGCTTCACCGG
>JAWWOM010000259.1:0-6150 GCA_033851655.1 Frankiales bacterium | reverse complement strand
GTGGAGTTCGCGCTGTCCGAGCTCGGCTATTTCCACGGCGTGACCCACTCCGCCGCGAATGCGCAGGTCGCCTACGAGGACTACCTGCTGGGGCACGCGCGCTGGCACGCGGGCCCTGAGGGCAAGGCGTTGCGCCGGCACCTGCAGTCCGTCCTCGGCCGGCTCTCGTCCGGGCTGCCGGGTCCCGTACGGGCCTAGGCTCCGCCACCCTCGCACCACGGGAACGCGGTCTACGTCGCCTACTGGGCCGGCCCCTCGAGCTGGCCGACCCGGGCCACTGGCAGGCCGCTGCGGTGGCACACCCAGAACGGGTCCGGGCCAAGGTCCGGCTCCACGAACAGGGCATGGTCCCGATGCTCCGGGCAGATCGGCCAGTCGCTGTCGACGTGGTCGTGCACCCACTCCTGCACGTCCTGCGCCACCAGCCCGAGCAGGTGTTCTCCGCCCTCCGGCCACTTCTCGAACCACCACGACCGCTGCTCGAGCGCTGCGTTCAGACCGCCGGCCGCCGGGTCCGTCCACCGGCCGGTGACCTCGAGGTCGTGCCGGGCAGCGCTGGCGGCTTCGGCGAGGGTGTCCATAGGTCATTGTCTCCGGGCGGCAGCGACTGTGGACAGGGCGACTCCGCGGAATCGGCTTGTCCACAGCGCCAGCGGTTGTGGTCCGCGACCACCGGTCAGCGGTTCCAGTCGCCGGCCAGGATGTCGTCGGCGTCGACGATCTCGTAGGCATAGCCCTGCTCGGCGAGGAACCGCTGCCGATGTGCGGCGTACTCCTGGTCCAGCGTGTCCCGCGCCACCACGGAGTAGAACCGGGCCGGCCGCCCGTCCGCCTTGGGGCGCAGGATCCGGCCGAGCCGCTGGGCCTCCTCCTGTCGCGAGCCGAAGGTCCCGGAGACCTGGATCGCAATGGACGCCTCCGGCAGGTCGATCGAGAAGTTGGCCACCTTGCTCACCACCAACGTGGTGATCTCGCCCTGGCGGAACGCCTCGAAAAGCCGTTCCCGCTCGGAGTTGCGGGTCTCGCCCTTGATGACCGGGCAGCCGATGTCGGCGCCGAGCTCGTCGAGCTGGTCGAGGTATTGACCGATGACCAGCGTGGGCTCGCCGGCGTGGTGCGCGACCAGCTTTTCGACCAGCGCGGTCTTGGTCCGGGTCGTCGCACCGACCCGGTAGCGCTCCTCGGGCTCGGCAGTGGCGTAGGCCAGCCGCTCGGCATCGGTGAGGGTGACCCGGACCTCGACACAGTCGGCTGGCGCGATGTAGCCCTGCGCCTCGATGTCCTTCCACGGCACGTCGTTGCGCGGGGGCCCGATCAGGGAGAAGACGTCGCCTTCTCGCCCGTCCTCACGTACCAGGGTCGCGGTCAGCCCGATCCGGCGCCGGGACTGGATGTCGGCGGTGAACCGGAAGACCGGAGCCGGCAACAGGTGCACCTCGTCGTAGACGATGAGGCCCCAGTCCTTGGCGTCGAAGAGCTCGAGGTGGCTGTAGACGCCCTTCTTGCGGGTCGTCATCACCTGGTAGGTCGCGATGGTGACCGGGCGGATCTCCTTGCGCTCGCCGGAGTACTCGCCGATCTCGTCCTCGGTGAGGGTCGTCCGCTTGAGCAGCTCGTGCTTCCACTGCCGGGCGGAGACGGTGTTGGTGACCAGGATCAGCGTGGTCGCCTTGATCCGGGCCATGGCCGCCGCGCCGACGATGGTCTTGCCGGCCCCGCAGGGCAGGACGACGACACCGGAGCCGCCGGCGACGAAGGCGTCCGCCGCGAGGTCCTGATATTTACGGAGGGCCCAGCCGTCCTGGACCAGCTCGATCGCATGCGCCTCGCCGTCGACATAACCCGCGAGGTCCTCGGCGGGCCAGCCCAGCTTGAGCAGCGCCTGCTTGAGGTTGCCCCGCTGGGACGGGTGGACAACGACCGTCTCCTCGTCCAGCCGCTCGCCGATCATCGGCGCAATCTTCTTGTTGCGCAGGATCTCCTCGAGCACGGCGCGGTCCAGCGAGCGCAGGATCAGGCCATGGGCCGGGTCCTTGCTGAGCTGCAGCCGGCCGTACCGCGCCATCGTGTCGGCGACATCGACGAGCAGCGCGTGCGGCACGGGATAGCGGGAGAACCGGAGCAGGACGTCCACGACCTGCTCCGCGTCGTGCCCGGCCGCCCTCGCGTTCCAGAGGCCCAGTGGCGTGATCCGATAGGTGTGTACGTGCTCAGGCGCACGCTCGAGCTCCGCGAACGGGGCCACCGCCTGCCGGCACTCGGCCGCCATCGGGTGGTCGACCTCCAGGAGCAAGGTCTTGTCGGACTGGACGATGAGCGGGCCTTCGGTCACGCCGTTCCCTTCGGGTGTCGTGCGCCGGTGGCGCCAGGCTCAGTGTGCAACACGGCGCCGACAGTCTGCCTTCCGCCTGTGCAAAACGTTTCAACTGGCGCTGAAGGTCACCCTGTGGTATCGCGATGAAAGCGCTCTCGCGATGCGAAACCGTTACCGAAACGGCTGCGCAAAGGATGCTGAACACCCTTGCCGAACCTCGGCAGCCGTGACGACGATGTTGAATCGTTTCCTTTCACCGTCGCAAGGAGAAGGCATGTCAACGGTTGCCCTTCGGCGCAGAACCCTGGCTATGGGTTCGGCCCTGGCAGCGGGCGCTCTGCTCGCTGCATGCTCCACCACCTCCAGCACCTCCACCGGCGCTGCCGGCACCTCGGCCACCTCTGGCGGCGCAGCTGCTGCCACCAGTGGTGGTGCAGCAGCGACGAGCGGTGGCTCTGCCGCCTCTGGAGGAGCCACCGGCTGTGCGGCCTTCTCCTCGTACGGCAACCTCAAGGGCAAGAAGGTGACGATCGCCGCCTCGATCCTCAGCCCAGAGTCCGACCACCTGATCGCTTCCTGGGCGGAGTTCGAGAAGTGCACCGGGGTCACGATTCAGTACACCGGGGCCAACGACTTCGAGGCGCAGCTGCCGGTCAAGGTAGCCGGTGGAAACGCGCCTGACCTGGCGTACATCCCCCAGCCGGGCCTGCTGGCCACCATGGTCAAGACCGGCAAGGCGTTCGAAGCTCCTGCCGCCGTGCTCAAGAACGTCACGGACAACTGGGCGCCCGTTTGGAAGGGCCTCGCGACCGTCAACGGCAAGTTCTACGGTGCCCCGAGCAGCGGCAACGTGAAGTCCCTCGTCTGGTACTCGCCCAGCCAGTTCAAGGCCAAGGGCTGGACGGTTCCGACCACCTGGGCCGACCTGATGACGCTGTCCGCCACGATGAAGACTGCCGGCACGACGCCGTGGTGTGGCGGCATCGGCTCGGGCACGGGGACCGGCTGGCCGGCGACGGACTGGCTCGAGGAGCTCGTTCTCCGCGACTCAGGCCCGGACGTCTATGACAAGTGGATCAGCCACCAGATCAAGTTCGACTCGCCTGAGATCAAGTCGGCGATGACCCTCCTGGACAACTGGATGCGCAAGCCAGGCTGGGTCGTCGGCGGCAGCCAGGGCGTGGCGACGACAACCTTCCAGAAGGCCGGGCTCCCGCTCCTCAAGGGTGGCTGCGCCATGCTGCAGCAGGCGTCCTTCTACGGCGCCCAGTGGCCCAAGGGGACCAAGATCGGTCCTGACGGCGACATCTTCGCCTTCTACATGCCGACCATCAGCACCAAGTTCGGCACCCCGGTCGAGGGCGGTGCCGAGTTCGTCACCGCGTTCTCGAACCGGCCCGAGGTGCAGGCAGTCCAGACCTACCTGTCCACCTCGGCCTGGGCCTCCAGCCGGGTCAAGGTAGCGACCGGCTGGGTCTCAGCCAACAAGGGCGTTGACCTGAGCCTCTACACCGACCCGATCGACCAGCTGTCTGCCAAGCTGCTCACCGACCCCAAGGTGACCTTCCGCTTCGATGCCTCCGACCTGATGCCTTCGGCCGTGGGCTCGGGTGCGGAGTGGAAGCAGTTCACCGCGTTCTTCGGTGAGAACAAGAGCATCGACGCCGTGCTCAAGGCGATCGACTCGGCCTGGCCGCAGTAGCCCCAGCAGTGAACCGGGAGGTTGCCGGGTCGGGAAAGCACTCCTCCGGACCCGGCAATTTTCCCTGCCTGTTCCCTCGCCAGGATCGCCACTCGTGCTGCTTGACGACGCCTCCGTCACGGGGCCATCGTGACCCTCGCGCGCATCCGCTCCCTCCCCTGACAGGCTGGAGTTCTCGTGAGCTGGCCATCGAAAATCGGCGAGGCGCTGCTCGCCCTCGCTGTCGTGCTCGCGGTCATCGCGGCACTGTTCTCTCTGGGCTCGGTCGCCCCACGCCGGCTGAGGAACAAGCTCGTCGTCGTCATCTTCGCCGGCCCGGCACTGCTGTTCATCACGGTCGGTCTGGTGATCCCCGCCGTCCGGACGCTCGTCCTGAGCTTCAAGGGCGCCGACCTGGTGGGGGCGCACTGGATCGGCTGGAAGAACTACGACTGGATCGTCCACGACCCGGACATCCACATCGTCCTGCGCAACACGGTCCTGTGGATCGCTGTCGCCCCCGCGGTCGCGACCGGCGCCGGGCTCGGGCTCGCGGTGCTCATCGACAAGATGAAGCGCGAGTCGATCCCCAAGTCGCTCATCTTCGCGCCCATGGCCGTGTCGTTCGTCGGCGCAAGTATCGTCTGGGGGCTGGTTTACCAGCACGACCAGACGGGCCTGCTCACCCAGGTCGCCAAGGACCTGGGCTGGAGTCATCCGCCGTTCTGGCTGCTCTGGAAGCCCTGGAACAACCTCCTGCTGATGGTGATCCTGGTCTGGATCGAGACCGGCTTTGCGATGGTGCTGCTGTCAGCGGCCATCAAGGGCATCCCCAGGGACGTCATCGAGGCGGCTGAGCTCGACGGCGCCAGCGGCTGGAGGCAGTTCACCGACGTCACGGTTCCGATGATCCGGCCGACTCTGGTGGTGGTCCTGACCACGATCATGATCGCCACGCTCAAGCTGTTCGACATCATCGCGGCGACCACGGGGGGCAACTACAACACGTCGGTGCTGTCGTTCGAGATGTACAACCAGACCTTCATCGTCGACAACATCGGCCGGGGGGCAGCGCTGGCCATCATCCTGTTCCTCGCCGTGACCCCGGTCATGCTCTACAACATCCGCGTCCTGCGCAGGGAAAGGACGATCCGATGAGCGCCCCCATCGAGGGACTGACCCTCGCCGCCCCTGCTGAGCGGCCCACAGTCCTGCCCAAGGAGCCACGCAAGAAGCTCACCAGCAAGTGGGCCTCGCTGGTCGTCGTCGTCATCACCGTGCTGTGGACGATCCCGACCTTCGGTCTGGCCGTCACCTCGTTGCGCAACAAGGCCGACGCCGCCAGCAGCGGCTGGTGGGAGACCTTCTTCCATCCGCACCTGACCCTGCAGAACTATCACGACGTGCTGGCCGGCACCGGCGGCAGCGGCGGCAGTATCGCTCCGTACTTCATCAACTCGATCGCCATCACCATCCCCGCCACCTTGATCCCCTTGGCGCTCGGCTCGATGGCCGCCTATGCCTTGGCCTGGGTGAAGTTCCGCGGGTCGACCTTCGTGTTCTTCTGCATCTTCGCGCTGCAGGTCGTTCCGCTCCAGCTCGCGCTGGTGCCGCTCCTCCAGCTGTTCAGCCACGGCATGAGCATCGGGCACCAGTCGATCCTGCCGCTCCAGTTCACTTCTACGAGCCACCACGGCACGGTGATCCAGCATCATGTGCTGACGCTGATCCCCTATCACGGGCTGGGTGGGTCGTTCTACCCGGTGTGGATCGCGCACACGATGTTCGGCCTGCCGCTGGTCATCTTCCTGCTGCACAACTTCATGTCGCAGCTGCCGGGTGACCTGATCGAGGCTGCGCAGATGGACGGCGCCAACCAGTTCACCATCTTCCGCCGGATCATCCTTCCGCTGTCGACCCCGGCACTGGCCTCGGTGCTCATCTTCCAGTTCCTGTGGGTGTGGAACGACCTGCTCGTGGCCACAGTGTTCACGGACGGCACGCCCAACCACTTGCCGATCACCGGCCGGCTGGTTCAGCTGACCGGATCTCTCGGCAGCGCTCAAGAACTGTTGACGGCTGGCGCCTTCATCGCGATCGTCGTGCCGCTGATCGTGTTCTTCGCGCTGCAACGCTTCTTCGTACGGGGCCTGCT
>JAWWOM010000233.1:0-5130 GCA_033851655.1 Frankiales bacterium | reverse complement strand
CTCACACCGGCCGGCCCTTCCAGGTCACCGTGCCGGTGCGCTTTGCCCGTACCGAACGCGCTGTCAGCCCGGCCAGTGCCAACACGGAGAAAGGGTGCAGGAAGGCATCGGGCCAGACCCGGCCGCCGGTGCGACGGGCTGAGACCACCCGGCCGGCTACTCCTGCTGCGTAGCCGACGGTCCCGGCACGGCTGCCGCGCAGGGCTGCGACCGGGGGCAGGACATAGAGGACGCAGAGCGAGCCCGTCACCACCGCTGCGCCGACCGGGGAGACGAACGCCGACCACAGCGACTTGGTGTAGCCATCGACCAGCGAACGCGCGTCCTCGTACATCCGGCAGGACGCGACTGCAGTGCCGTCCACCACCGTGCCGCGGCCGCCAGATCGCTTGACAGCACGCAGAAGTGCCACGTCTTCGATCACCTCACCGCGAACGGCGGCGTGCCCGCCGGCTTGACGGTACGCCGCACGCCGTACCGCGATCAGTTGGCCGTTGGCGGCGGCGAGGGACTGTCGTGTTGAGCTCTCGGCCAACCTCAGCGGCAGGAAGGTCAGCCAGCTCCACTGCAGCAGGGGCTGGATCAGCCGCTCCGGCAGCGTCACCGCCTGTTGGTGCGGATAGGGCGAGACCAGATCCAAGGTCGCGAGCATCGCCACCGTCGCAGCGAGGCCGGAGGAGGCCAGCGTGACGTCTGCGTCGAGGAAGACGAGCACGTCGCCGGTCGCCGCGTCGGCCAGCTGCTGGCAGGCCCACGGCTTGCCCAGCCAGCCCTCCGGAGGCTCGCCGTCACCGGTCAGCAGCCTCAGTCGGGGGTCGTGCATGGTGTCGACGAGCTGCCGGGTCCGGTCCCGCGAGCCGTCATCGAGGACGAGGACCTCGAGGTCCGGCACCCCGCGCTGCGCCAGAACTGCGGCGAGGCAAGGGATCACGTGCTCTTCCTCGTCCCGTACGGGCACCAGCACGGACACCTTGACAGTGGCGGCGGGTGCCGGCATCGGCGGCCTGCGGAGCAGTCGTGAGTTGACCCATGTGTGCACGGCCAACGCGGTCGCCACAGCCGCCAGCCGCCTCATCGCCGGACCAGTCGCCCGAGGAGCGGCAATGCGACCAGGCCCATGCCGACGCCGCCGGCGACGGCCACCGCCGGCCGGTCGAAGAACGCCAGGTTGGCGAGCACGCTGGACCCGTACGTCCAGAGATAGAGCGTGAGCGGCTGAGAGTCCGAGCCGGCCCACGGGACGATCCGGTCGAGGATCGCCATCAGCAGGACGGAGACCAGCAGCCAGCCTGCGTAGTTGGTGAGCGGGATCCCTTGCAGGCCAGGCGTGGCATGTGCCCAGCTCCAATGGCCCGCCTGGACCATCTGCGGGTCGAGGAACAGGTCCCAGCTCGCGAGCGCCCATCCACCGACGACCGCTACCCCGACCCGATTGTTGGAGAGCCTCCGGGCGGCTGCCAGGCCCGGCCACGCCATCATCGTCCAGGCCAGCGGGATCACCAGCGGGACGTCACGCAGTCGCGGGCCGAGACTGCCGTTGTAGCTGTAGCGGCCGAACGGATAGCCGGTCCTGGTGCCGACCGATTCGACGGCGAAGCCGACAGCTGCGGTCACGATCAGGAAGAGGAGCGCAGCGGGCAACCGGCGGGTGGCGATCAACTGGCAGACGGTGGCCAGTGCGAAGGCGATGACCGTGGCGATGGTGAGCTCGTCCCGGCCGTGCCCGTGGACGAGCGGATAGAGGATCTCGAGGACAACGGTGGCAAGCGCGAGCCACCAGGCAAGCCGACCGTCGCTTCGCTGCCGTGGCGCGGGACGGTAGGTGGGCACGCGCAGAGCCTATGTGCGGCGGACGGCGCGGGCCCGTCGAACCAGCCGGGCGCGCCGACTGCCGGCACGGTCGGCCAGGATGGCGTGGGCGGCGGACCGGCCGCTCGCGCCGAACACCCCGCCGCCAGGGTGCGTGGAGGCGCCGGTGAGGTAGAGCCCCTCCCGCGGCCCCCGGTAGGACGCCCACTCGGGCACCGGCCGGAGCGAGAACATGGCGTCGAGCCCCATCTCGACGTGCATCACGTTGGCCCGCAGCAGTCCCAGCTCGCGCTCGAGGTCAAGCGGTGTCTGCACGAACCGGTGCTCGATCGTGTCGGTGAACCCAGGAGCCAACCGCTCGACCTGGCTGATGATCTTGTCCGCCTCGCGCTCCCGGATGGCGTCCCAGTCCTCCCCGTTGCTCAGCGCGTACGGGTGCCACTGCGCCCAGAGGCTGATGTTGTGCTTGCCCCCGGGCGCGATCGTCGGGTCGACGGCGCTGAACGACATGGCGAGCACGGCCGGTTCGCGTGGTGGAACGCCGGCGCCGAAGTCCCCGTACGCCGCCCGCAGCTGGTTGCGGTCCCGCGCCAGCAGCTGGAGTCCCTGGTGGGCGGCGCCGTCGGCCGGCGCGGACGGGTAGCGGGGCAGGTCGCTCGTGCCGAGCCGGACGATCATGCCGATGCCGTTGCCGACGCGGATCCGCTTGAGCGCGTCGGCGAGCAGGGCCTCGTCGTCGAGCAGCCGGACGGTGGTGAGGATGTGGCATCCCGCCAGGACCCGTACCGCCTCGATCCGTTCCGCTGACTCGGTACGGATCCCGGTCACCTTGCCGGCGTCGGAGGTGATCGCCGCTGCGCCGTCACCGAGGCGCAGCGTGCCGCCGTACGAGCGGAAGCGGGTGGCGAGGGCTTCGGACAGCACGCCGGACCCGCCGACCGGCCGGCCCGGCGGCAGCTGGTGCATGACCATGTTCCAGCCGACCAGGTCGGCAGTGGCGACCTCGTGCGTCGGTGGTCCGGCCTGGGCGCCGAGCCAGGACAGTGCGGTCTTGAGCCGTTCGTCGGTGAACGTCGCATCGAGCAGCGCATCGGCCGGTTGAAGGAACTGGCGGGCGAGCTCGGGCCCCTGCGCACCGCTGGCCCGGCCGAGGTTCCAGAGCCGCTGGCCGAGGTTGCGCATCGTCGGCGCGTGCTGGAACGCCTCGAAGATCTTGCGATTGCGGCCACCCCAGTCCTTGGCGAAAGCCTCGTACGCGTCGGCGTCGCGGTCGCCGCAGACATCCGCGATGCTGTTGCAGGTGCGGGCGAGGTCGGTGCTGAAGGTGATCCCCTGCTGGCCGTCCGGGGTGTTGAACGGCGCGAACGCCCACGGGTCGCAATCGAGGTAGCGCAGCCCGCACTCGTCGAGCCGGAGATCCTCGACGATGCCGGTGTGCCGGACCATGATGTGCGCGCTGGAGCCGCGGTCGACCCGGTAGCCGGGGAAGCGTTCAACCGTGGAGCAGGCCCCGCCGATGACGGTGTCGCGCTCGACCACCTCGACGTCGAGACCTTCGCGGGCGAGGTAGCAGGCCGCGACAAGGGCGTTGTGCCCGGCTCCGACGATGACGACATCCCGCATCGGGGCAGCCTACGGGGACAGGTCCAGCGTGCGCCCGTGCAGGGCGCCGTCGGTCCTCAGCACCCGGAGCCGGGCGAACAGCTCCTCGCCGTACCAGCCCTCGCGTTCGGTGCGCTCGATCGCCCGCTGATGCTCCGGACCGTCGTAGGCGTACGTGCGGAGTGCCTGAGCGGACTCCCAGACGCTGAACGTGCCCTGGAGCCCGATGGGCGACTCACCGACCCCGAACGCCGCCAGGACACCGCCGGCGCTGCTGAGGCTGGCCGCGACCGGGGGGACGGCGCGCCAGAACGTCAGGGCCTTGCGGGGGACGAGGCGGGCGCGGGTGATCGCCGCTACCGGCCCGTCGTACCGCGCGGGCTCGGGGTTGCCGAACGGCTCCTGCTTGGCCCATCGTCCGCGCGAGGACAGCGGGCTGAGGTCGGCACGCCAGCGCTCGTCGGCGATCCGGTCCCAGCGCCGTACCGCGTCGAGCTCGTCGGCCCTCGCCGCCCGGGCTTCGCCGTCCCAGACGCAGAGCAGCGCCCAGTGCCGCGGGTCGGGGTCGGTGACGGTGAACCGGTCGCCCCCCGTACCGAGCTGCTTGGCGAACGTGACCCCTGGGGCGCGCCGGATGCTGCCGTTGCCACGCGCCATCAGGGCGAAGGCCCGCGGGACCCGGCGGGTGCTGATGCCCCAGACGTGGAGCGTGACGATCGGCGGACTCATGGGTCCAGCGTCTCAGCCGCCGCTGACCAGCACAGCGTGGGCCTCATGAGCGGTCAGCTCGAGTGCTCCGGTGAACGTCCGGGTCTTGTCGGTGACCGGGAAGTCCCCGAGGCCGTCGATGTGCAGCCGCGTCGCCGTCCACGTCACCGTTGCCTTGACGTTGTAGCTGGCCGCCTGCCGGAACGTGTGCAGCACCGGATAGTGCTCGCCGTGAGTCTGTGGATCGGTCCCGTCGTACGGGAGTCCCGCGGCGGTCAGGTTGATGGGCGTGCCATCGCCGAAGTCCCAGCTGTAGGTGGGGACGAGCTCCAGCGTGCCGCGCATCGGCTGCAGGAATGGCATCTCCAGCGTGCCGCTGTCCGGCGTCGAGAAGATCGTCGGCAGGTTGACCAGTGCGCTGGTCGCCGGCTGGGCGGAGACGGTGGGCAGCGTGACGTCCATCTGTTTCAGGTAATCGTCGGTCTGTGGGTCGAGGATGTTCATCAGGTCGGGCAGGGTGACCTTCTCGTTGCCTTGCGAGCACAGCGGGGTCCGCGACTCGAGCGGCGCGCCGGTGCTGCCGACCACGCGGTACCAGACCAGGAGCAGGATCCCGCCTGCGTTGGCGCAGGCCGTACCCGCTTGGTTGCAGCTGAGGTCGCCGACGTCGCCGTTCGCCGTCACTACGGGAGCCCCGAGGCAATCCATCTGATAGAAGAACTCGTAGTCGACGCCGGGATCGCCGTCGCTGAAACTGCCCGGCCCCGGCCCGTGCGTCGGGATCTTGTAGAAGGCATTGTTGGAGTAGACGTACTTGAACCCCGTGGCCGTGGTCCCGACATTTCCGCCACCGGGGCAATCAATGGGACCACAGGCGCCCGTTGGGTGGGCGGGTGCTGCCATTGCTAGCGGGCCGACCGCCAAGAACATGACGGTCAACAAGACGCCAACCAACCTGTGCACCTTCATGTCGTATTGCCAAACAGAGTATATTCGCCGATGAGCCACTTG
>JAWWOM010000218.1:0-13434 GCA_033851655.1 Frankiales bacterium | reverse complement strand
GACGCCGGCCTCGAGGTGCAGGAGCTCACCGGGAGCGGCCCCGGTGGCCGCATCGTCAGGCGTGACGTCGAGCGGGCCATCGGCCTACGAGGCCCGGTCGCCCGACCCGCGCCGGCCGAGGAACCGGCGGTCACCGCCGCCGGCATTGTCTCGGCGTACCAGGACCTCCCGCACAGCCGGATGCGGCGGGCGATCGCCGCCCGGCTGACCCAGAGCATGGCCGAGGCCCCGCACTTCTACCTCAACGGCAGTGCCCGGGTGGACAAGCTGCTCAAGCTGCGGGCCACGCTGAACGAGGCCGGCGGCGTCAAGGTCACGGTCAACGACCTGGTGCTGCTCGCCGCCGCCAAGGCCCACGTGCTGGTGCCGGCGATGAATGTCACCTGGCTCCCGGACGCCGTACGGACCTGGTCGTCGGTGGACATTGCCGTTGCCGTGGCGACGGAGCGGGGCCTGGTGACCCCGGTGCTGCGCGGCGTCGACCGGCTCACCCTGTCAGCGGTGGCGGCAGCCAGCCAGGAGCTGGTCGGCCGGGCGAGGGCGGGCCGGCTGCGCGAGGACGAGCTGGCCGGCGGTTCGCTCACGGTCACCAACCTCGGCGGCTTCGGCACCGAGTCGTTCTCGGCGATCATCAACCCGCCGCAGGCCGCGATCCTCGCCGTCGGTGCGGCACGCCCCGAGCCGGTCGTCCGCAAGGGCAGGGTCGTCGTCGGCACGGTGCTGCACGTGACCCTGTCGGTCGACCACCGGCCGATCGACGGCGTCGTGGCCGCGCAGTGGATGTCGGCGTTCCTGTCCCTGCTCGAGCAGCCGGTACGGATCCTCGCCTGACCTGGTTGCCTCCCCCTCGCGAGGCGCCCCAGGGTTCTGCTCCCGGACAGGCTCTGCGTTGCCCGCTGCCGGCGGGCAACGCAGAGCCTCTCGGGGATAGGGGTCGACGGTCGTCGGCAGGGCGGCGTGACAAGGCCGCCGGAGCGGGCGCTCCGGCTCAGCCTTGGGCCGGCCTGCCGGGGCCGTGCGCGCGGGCGTTGGCGCCGGGCTCGCGGTTCTTGGCCGGCACTCCCACCGCGACCATGCCGGCCGGCACGTCCTTGGTGACGACAGCGCCCGCCCCGATGTGGGCACCGCGGCCCACCGTGATGCCGCCGACCACGATCGCGCCGGCCGAGACCACGACATCGTCCTCGAGCACCGGCAGGTCGAGGTTGGAGTCGTACCCGATCGTCACCTGCTGGTTGATCCAGCAGTTCGCGCCGATCCGCCTGGCGCTGACGATCGTCGCGAAGCCGTGCTGGATGAACAGGCCCGGGCCGATCTCCTCGGTCCACAGGAACAGCGTCGACTCCGGCCGGTAGACCAGCGCGAGCAGCCGAGCGGCCACCTTGCCCGGGATGCCCGCCTGCCCCAGCCGGTGGTAGAAGAGGTTGCGAAACTCGTGGGTCTGGTCGGTCAGCAGCTCGAGCAGCGCCCAATGGCCACGCTCGCTGCGGCGCTTGGCCTGCTGCCACCGGACGACGTCGAGGTCGATGACGGCTCTGGCCGGGGCGAACGCGACGTAGCCGACCAGCAGGGGCAGCGCCCGCAGGCTGAGCAGCCGGGCGAGGAGCTTCAGGGGTGACATCGACCGTCCCGTCGTGTGCTCGGTCACGCCTTCACCTTCCGTGGATGCCGCCGAAACACATCATGTCAGTCCTCTGAGGATCTGCCCCCGTGCCGCCGCGCGGGGCCTACAGTGAGGGCAGTCGCCATCCCCCGGCGGTCCCACAGGCCACATCGTCCGATGTGGCGCACGGAGGAAGGCGCGTCTCAGTGACGTCTGGACTGCTGTCTGCTCGGACCCGTTCGGTCACCGACTATGCCGAGCTGTCCCGTCGGATCCAGGCGGAGGGGTTGCTCCGGCGCCGCTACGCCTACTACTGGTGCCGGATCGTCGGCCTGGTGTCGGTCTTCGCGGCCATCTGGGTGGCCTTCGCGTTCGTGGGCAACTCGTGGTTTCAGCTGGTCCTCGCAGGGCTGCTGGCCGCGGTGGTGACCCAGTTCGGCTTCCTCGGCCACGACGGCGCGCACCGGCAGATCTTCGCCTCGCACGGCTGGAACGAGTGGGTCGCCCGCATCCTGTCCGGCGCCTTCGCCGGGCTGTCCTACAGCTGGTGGTCGAGCAAGCACAACCGGCACCACGGCTCGCCCAACCAGGAGGGCAAGGACCCCGACATCGCGCCTGGCGCCCTGGCCTTCACCCCCAGCATCGCCGCCGAGCGCACCGGCTTCGGCGCGGTCTTCGCGCAGTACCAGGGCTACCTGTTCTTTCCGCTCCTGCTGCTCGAGGGCCTCAACCTGCATGTCGCCAGCGTGATCAGCCTGACCAAGCGTGACCCGCTGAAGAAGGGCCACGGCCGCAAGGTCGAGCTCGCGCTGGTCCTGCTGCGGCTGGGCGGCTACGTCGCCGTACTCATGCTCTTCCTCCCGTTCGGCAAGGCCGTCGCGTTCTTCGGGGTGCAGATGGGCCTGTTCGGGCTGTTCCTGGGTGGTTCGTTCGCGCCGAACCACAAAGGCATGCCGATCGTGCCCAAGACCGCCAAGATCGACTTCATGCGCCGCCAGGTCCTGATGTCCCGCAACATCAACCCCGGCCCGCTGACCGACTTCGCGATGGGCGGGCTCAACTACCAGATCGAGCACCACCTGTTCCCGAGCATGCCCCGCCCCAACCTGCGCCGGGCGCAGCCGATCGTCCGTTCGTTCTGCGAGGAGCAGGGGGTCACCTACACCCAGGTCCCACTGCTGACCTCGTACGGGATCGTGGTCCGCTACCTGAACGCTGTCGGGCTTCGCGCGCGGGACCCGTTCAGCTGCCCCCTGGTGAGCATGTACCGCGGCTGAAGCGTCACCTGTTGTTGTTTGGGACTGTGATGGCCCGGACACAGCAGCGACACGTCGGTTTTCTAGGATTGGTAACAGGCTGGCGCATCCTGCGATGAAACCGTCGCGGGGATGTGTTGTTCGCGTCGAAGCGGCCGTGATGACAAGGAATGCCTATGCAGATCGCACGTAAGCCCTATGCAGTCACCCGCGGCATGTACGCGCTCGGGCCGGTTCTCGCCGATGACGATGCTGCAGCCAGGACCTGGGCCGAGCTCGCGGAGCAGGAGCGGCGCGCCGTGGCCCGCTGGGCGGGCCGGCCGATCTCGACCAAGGCCCGCAGGGACCGCCTCCAGCAGGTCTGTTTCGATCTCCGGCAGGGTGCCGATCAGGTGCGATCCCGGCTCCCGCGGGCGAGCTGACCCGTTCGTTCCGCAAGATCGGCCATCGGTCGGGGTTGCCTGACCGATGAGGAATGCGCTCGCCACGCGTCGTAGCTGTCGACATGATTGCCGTCGACCCACGATCGAGGAGCGCGTTGATGCACGAGGTGCCGGGTACGGGTCCAGCCGTTGAGGCTGTGGGCCTGGTCAAGCAGTACGGCGGCCGCAGCGGCGTCGTCGACGCCGTCCGCGGGGTGGATCTCCGGGTCGACGCCGGTGAGGTCTTCGGCTTCCTCGGCCCCAACGGCGCCGGCAAGTCGACCACCGTCAAGATGCTCACCACGCTGCTGTCGATCACCTCGGGGACGGCGCGGGTGGCCGGCGTCGACGTGAGTGCCAACCCCGACGCCGCCCGCCGGCGGATGGGGGTCGCGCTGCAGGAGGCCGGCCTCGACGTACGCCAGACCGGCCGTGAGCTGCTGGTGCTGCAGGGCAGGCTGTTCGAGTTCAGCCGCCAGCGGGCGCAGGAGCGTGCCGAGGAGCTGCTCACCCTGGTCGAGCTCAACGACGCTGCGGACCGGCGGATCAAGGGCTACTCCGGCGGCATGAAGCGCCGGCTCGACCTGGCCTCCGCCCTCGTGCACGAGCCGGAGGTGCTGTTCCTGGACGAGCCGACGACCGGCCTCGACCCGGCCAGCCGGCTGACCGTGTGGGAGGAGGTCCGCCGGATCAACCAGCGTGGGACCACCGTCTTCCTCACGACGCAATATCTGGAGGAGGCCGATCAGCTCTGTGACCGGTTGGCGATCATCGACGGCGGCCTGATCGTGCGCGAGGGCACCCCGGAGGCGCTCAAGAGCGAGCTGCGGCAACGGCTGGACCTGTCCTCGGACCCGACCCTCGACGATGTCTTCCTGGACGCCACCGGCCGCACCCGGGTCGCCGGCGACGTGCGGGGGGTGTCCGCATGAGCAGCATCCTGGTTCTCGGCTCCCGCGGGCTCAAGGAGATGCAGCGCACTCCCGAGGCGCTGCTGCCGACGCTGTTCATCCCGATGTTCTTCCTGGTCGTCAACGTCGGCCAGGCCGGCAAGATCTTTCCGTCCTCCTCCACCGGCTTCCTGCACGGGCAGAGCTACGCGGCGTTCACGCTGCCCAGCTCGCTGCTCCTCGCCGCCTCGTTCGGCAGCGCGGCGCTGTTCCTGGTCGAGGACATCGAGGGCGGCTACTTCGACAAGCTGCGGGCCACGCCGGTCTCCCGTACGGCGATCGTGCTGGGCCGGCTGGTGGCAGAGGCGGTCAAGGGCGTCGGCATCGCGAGCCTGCTGATCCTGCTCTCCCTGCCGTTCGGGATCCGGATCGCGAGCAGCGTCCTGGGCTTCGTGCTGCTGATCGTGCTGGCGTCGTCGTGGGGCGTCGTCTACTCCGGGTTCATGCAGCTGATCGCGCTCAAGACGCGCAGTGCCGCCGCCACCAACTCCGGCGGCCTGATCTTCTTCCCGTTGCTCTTCCTGACGCCCAACTTCGTGCCGCGCACGATGCTCACCCACCCGATGGAGGTGGCGGCGACCTACAACCCGGTCACCTACGTGATGGAGGGCATGCGCTCGCTGATCCTCGAGGACTTCAACTGGGGACGGATCGGCGCGGGGTTCCTGGTCGTCGCGCTGGCGGGCGCGGTCATGCTCGTGCTGAACGTCCGGATGATCCGCAACTACGACTGAGCCGGTGGCGGTCCCGGGTTGTCACATCCGGGGCCGCCGCGGCAGGTCGAGCGGGACGGGGCGGTCAGGTCCGGACGGCGCGGACCAAGGCCGGCCGGCGCATCCGGGGCACCGGCTGGCGCGGTGCCGGGACGGCGCCGGAGCTGAGGAACTGGCTGATCGGCAGGGTGGCCGCGCCGAGCGCGACGGCGTCCGTACCGAGCTCGGCGGAGACGATGGAGACCTGGCTGAACGGCAGCTTGAGGGCGTGCTTGGAGGCCGTGTCGATGATCTCCGGCAGCACCCGGTCGGTGAGCATCTGGCCGAGCCAGCCGCCGATGACGATCTTCTCCGGGTTGAACAGGTTGATCAGATCGGCGATGCCGGCGCCGATGTAGGTCGCCGTCTCCTCGAGCAGCCTGGTCGCCGACCTGTCCGACGGGCCGGCCGAGGTGATCGCCTGCAGCCGGGCGACCAGGTCGTCCTCACTGGCGTCGGTCGTCGGCTTGCGGCGCAGCTCGTCGTAGCGGGTGACCATCGCCCGGGCGCCGACGTAGGCCTCGAGGCAGCCGGACGCGCCGCAGCGGCAGGTCTTGCCGTTGACCATGATCGTGGTGTGGCCCCACTCGCCGGCGCTGCTGGAGGGCCCGCGGTAGAGCTCGCCATCGGTGATGATGCTGGTGCCGACGCCGGCACCGAGCAGCACGATCACCGCGTTGTCGACGTGCCGGGCAGCGCCGAACCACTTTTCGGCCTGACCCATCGTCTTGGCGCCGTTGTCGACCAGCAGCGGCAGTGTGGTTCCCCGGCGCAGCAACCGGCCGAGAGGTACGGCGTCCCAGCCGACGGTCTGCGCGTAGACGACAGCGTCCTCCCCGTGCTCGACCAGTCCGGGGACACCGACGCCGACGCCGAGGATCTGCTGCTCGTCGACCTCGCTGTCCTTGATCACCTTGGTGAGGCCTTCGAGCACCTGGGCGACGGAGGCGTCCGGCTCCAGCGAAGCCGTGCTCAGGGTCATCGTGTGCGAGGCCAGCACCTGCATGCTCAGGTCGAAGAGCTCGACCAGCGTCCCCTGCTCGCCGACGTCGACGCCGACCACGTAGCCGTACGCCGGATTGACCTGGAGCAGCGCCCGGGGCCGGCCGCCGTCGGAGTCCTCGACGCCTGCCTCGACCAGCACGCCCTGCTCGAGCAGCTCGCCGACCAGGTTGCTCACAGTGGCGGGGCTGACGCCCGCAGCGTTGCCCACCTCCTGGCGGGTCATCGGGCCGTTCATGTACATCTCGATCAGGGCCCGTGAGCGGTTGCTCTTGCGCAGGTCACGGACGTTGGTGGTCCTTGCCCTCGCCAACGCGCACCCCTTTGGTCCTCCGGCAGCCGCTACATCGGCTTTGCAGCAGGATACTTCACGCTCTGGAGGAAAGCCAGGCACCTTCGAGACAGCGCTATCCCAGCACGCAAAGGGTACGGCTCACGGCGGTCGCGGCCGCTCGCTGTTCGGGGTCAGACGTCAACAGCAGCAGCGCAAGTGCGCTCCCGCGAAGCCGCTGTCGCGGTGAAGTAACAACTGAAACTCGGCTGCTCGCGCTTACCGGCAGAAAAGCTGCGTCAGGAGGCCGGTCGGGTGATGCCCGACTCGTACGCGAGAATCACCGCTTGCACCCGGTCGCGCAGCCCGAGCTTGCTGAGGATGCGGCTGACGTGGGTCTTGGCGGTCGCTTCGGACAGGACCAGCTCGGCGGCGATCTCGGCGTTGCTCAACCCCGAGGCGATGAGCAGGAACACCTCGCGCTCCCGCTCGGTCAGCGCGTCCAGCGCATGATCGGCGTCGGCAGGGGCGGTCAGCTGATGCGCGAACGTGTCGAGCAACAGGCGGGTGACGCTCGGCGCGATCACGGCGTCGCCACTGGCCACCGCGCGGATGCCCGCCAGCAGGTCGACGGGGTGGACGTCCTTGAGCAGGAACCCGCTTGCGCCTGCGTGCAGGGCGGAGAACGCGTACTCGTCGATGCCGTACGTGGTCAGGATGATCACCTTGGCCGCGGGTGAGTCGGCCACGATGCGTCGGGTCGCGGCGATGCCGTCCATGCCGGGCATCCGTACGTCCATCAGCACGACGTCCGGTCGGAGCATCCGGGTCTGGGCGATCGCCTGCTCGCCGTCCCCGGCTTCGCCGACGACCTCCATGTCCGGTGACGCCGACAGGACGAGCCGGAATCCCTGACGCAACAAGGCCTGATCGTCGGCCAGCAGGATGCGGATCCTCATGGTGCCACCTCGGCGCCGGCCAGCTGCAGCTGTCCGACGACCCGCCAGCCACCGTCGGGGCGGCGGGCCGCCTCGACGCTGCCGTGGAAGACCGCTGCCCGCTCGCGCATGCCGGCGATGCCCTGTCCGATCTGCCCTGTGGCCGGGTCCTGCGGCTCAGGCCGGTCGTCGTTGTCGATCTGGACCTGCACGCCGGTGTCCAGGTAGCGCAGGGTCACCGTGGCCCGGGTGGCGTACCGCGCGTGCTTGAGCACGTTCGTGAGGCTCTCCTGGATCAGCCGGTAGACCGCGAGCTGGGCGCTGGGTACGAGCGGCCGGGGCTGCCCGACCACGACCAGCTCGACCGGCAGGCCGGCGGCGCGTACCTGGCGGACCAGGTCCTCCACTGCCTCGACACCGGGTTGGGGCGCGCGGTCCAGCTCCTCCGTCCCGCGCAGGTCGCCGAGCACGCGGCGGATCTCCTGCAGCGACTGCCGGCCGAGGGCCGCGGCCTGCTCCATCGCGTCCTGCGCTTCCGCCGGTGCACGGTCGATGGCGGCGGCTGCCCCGTCGCTCAGCGCGATCATCACCGCCAGGCTGTGGGCCACGATGTCGTGCATCTCGCGGGAGATCCGGGCCCGTTCCTCGGTGACCGCGATGAGTGCCCGGGTGTCCCGCTCCTGCTCGGCGATCTGCGCCCGTTCGACGACACCGCTGATGTACGCCCGCCGGGTGCGGACGTAGATGCCGAGCACCCATGCCGCTGTCACCGTGCCGGTGAGCAGCAGGGCCGACCCGATCACGTGGGAGCGCGGTGCCCAGGCGGCCGCTGCCAGGATCACGCCGACCTGCGCGATCGCCGCGGCATAGGCAACAGTGACCCGGCGCGGGGCGTGCGCGGCGATCGCGTACAGGGAGATCA
Source organism: Frankiales bacterium (assembly GCA_033851655.1). GTDB lineage: Bacteria > Actinomycetota > Actinomycetes > JAWWOL01 > JAWWOL01 > JAWWOL01. The sequence goes on along the minus strand of JAWWOM010000218.1, from coordinate 5,318 downwards.
ACAGGGCGAAGTCCGCAGCCGCGCGGGTGTTGGTGCTCCACTGCACCAGCGCGACCGCCGCCTGCACCAGGAAGACAGGGAACGGGGCGTATCGGCGGCCCACCAGCGGCAGCACCAGGGCCAGGTCGAAGACCCAGGAGGCCCCGTCGTGCGGACCGGGCCCGAACAGGTCGGGCAGCAGCCCGATCACCAGCACGGCCGCCAGCACGGCGGCGTCGCCCAGCAGCGGGTGCCCTCGGCGCCCGCGCACGAACCGCATGACGCGGGCCGCCGGCGCGGCGAGGGGACTCATCGTCCCATCGTCCTCGCCGACGGCCCGGCCAGGTGCCGTTGCGGTCAAGCGTCGCGCCGCTTGACCACAGTGGCTGCCACCAGCAATCCGCCGACCACCCAGGCGAGCAGGACGGCGAAGCCGGCCCCGGGGCTGAGCATGTACGTCGTGTGCAGGCTGCTGGTGAAGGCGCTGCCGGCCCCGGCCGGAAGGTACTCGACGACGTTCTTGCCCCAGGTGCCGGGCATCACCCCGAGGACCACCGGCACGACGATCAGGAAGCCGACCAGGCCGGCGATGCCGCCGGCCGTGCTGCGGACGATCCAGCCGAGGGCCGCCCCGAGCAGGCCGATCATGGCGAGGTAGGCACCCGTGCCGACCACAACCCGCAGGACGCCGGAGTCGAACAGGGAAACTCCGTGGTGGGACTGGGAAAGCAGCCCCTGCGCTCCGAGGAAGCCGGTCACGGACGCAGCCGTCATCGCCACGAGGGCGATGCCGCCGAAAACCAGCGCCTTGGCCAGCACGACCGGGATCCGGCGGGGGACAGCGGCGAGGGTGGACCGGATCATGCCGGTGCTGTACTCAGCCGAGACGAACAGCACGCCGAGCACCCCGATCAGCAGCTGGCCGAGGAAGTATCCGCGCAGCACTCCTGAGGGGGCCACGTCGTCCGGGGCCAGCGTGCTCCACTTCGAGCCGATGTTCCCGCCGATGACCAGCGCAATGACGACCATGGCCGCGACGGCGCCGGCCAGGGTGAGCCAGCTGGAGCGCAGGCTGGTGAACTTGATCCACTCGGACTTGACGACACGGGGGAAGGAGACGCCTTGGCGCTGGGCGACTGTCCGCTCTGCCGGCCTCTCGACGACGTTCATCGTTGCGGTGCTCATGCTGCCAGCTCCTGGTTGTGGGTGGTGAGTGACTGGTCGTCGCTGGCCCGGAACTCCACGTCGTCCTTGGTGAGCTCCATGAAGGCCTGCTCCAGCGATGCCTGCACCGGCGAGAGCTCGTACAGGACGATGCCGGCCTCGGCTGCCTGTGCTCCGATCGCGTCGGAGCTGAGCCCGGTGACGTCCAGCTGGTCGTGCTGCGAGCTGGAGACGCTGACCCCGTCGCGCAGCAGCAGCGAGCGCAGCTGCCCTGCCTGCGGGGTGCGCACGTGCACGGACCTGGTCGACGCGCTGTCGATGAAGTCGGCGACGGACATGTCCCGGATCAGCCGGCCGCGGCCGACGACGATGAGGTGCTCGGCGGTCACCGCCATCTCCGACATCAGGTGCGAGGACACGAAGACCGTGCGGCCTTCTGCCGCCAGCCCCTTGAGCAGGTTGCGGATCCAGAGAATGCCCTCCGGGTCGAGCCCGTTCACCGGCTCGTCGAGCATGATGGTGTCGGGGTCTCCGAGCAGCGCCGAGGCGATCCCCAGGCGCTGGCCCATGCCGAGGGAGAACGCGCCGGCCCGCTTGCTCGCGACCTCGCGCAGCCCGACCAGGTCGATGACCTCCTCGACCCGGCGCCGGCCGATGCCCGTGGTGGCCGCCATCGCCCGCAGGTGGTTCTCCGCGGACCGGCCGGTGTGGATGGCCCGCGCCTCGAGCAGCACGCCCACCTCGTGCAGCGGCGCCGAGTGGTCGGCGTAGCGGCGGCCGTTGACCGTCACGCTGCCGGAGGTCGGGTTGTCGAGGCCCACGATCATCCGCATCGTCGTGGACTTGCCGGCACCGTTGGGACCCAGGAAACCGGTGACGATCCCGGGTCGTACGGTGAAGCTCAGGTCGTTGACGGCTGTCTTGTCGCCGTAGACCTTGGTCAAGTTGTGGGCTTCGATCATCGCGCTCACCTGTCCTCTGCGTGGTTGTAGCTCCACGCTAGGGACGGCGACCTCACGCGACGTCGGGCCAACGGATGGTCTTGCCCGGCCCGCGACTCATCACATCGATGTAGCCGCAGTGTCCGCGGTGATGACCCCCGTACGGTGCCGAGTCAGTGCAGCAGCAGGCCGCCCAGCCGTCGCGCGGCGAACCACAGTGCCACACAACCCAGCACCAGCAGGTAAACCGCGGCCCCCAGCTGTGGCCTGCCGACGTCGCCGAGGGTCAGCCCACGCAGCAGGTTGGTGCTCTGGTAGAGCGGCAGCGCCCGTACGAGGTCGGCGAGCCAGGTCGGGTAGACCGACAGCGGATAGAACGTCGCGGAGAACAGGAACATGGGCAGCATCACCAGCTGGACGTACTGGGTGTGGTGCATCTCGGTCATGAGCGTGGAGATCCAGATCCCGGCGGCGGCGAACGTGAACGAGATCAGCGCCACAGCAGGCAGTCCCAGCAAGGCGAACCAGGAGTGCACCATCCCCAGCGCCGCGAGGACGCCGAGGAAGCAGCCGCCGGCGACGATGCCCCGTACGGTGGCGGCCGCGGTCTCGCCGACCGCGATGTCCGCCGGGCTCATCGGCGTGGTCACCAGTGAGTCGAAGAACTTCTCGGTCTGCAGCCGGAACCAGATGCCCCAGATGGTCTCGTTGGAGGCGGTGTTCATCGCCGAGGTGGCCAGCAGCGCGGGGGCGACGAACGAGGCATAGCTGTAGCCGCCGGCGATGTCGTCGCCCTTGGGCCCGATCAGGGTGCCGATGCCGACGCCGATGGACATCAGGTAGAGGAACGGCTCGAACAGGCCGTTGACCAGCGTGGCCCAGGGCCTGCCGCTGCGCACGACCCACCAGTGCCGGACCACGACCTGCCGGGCCGTGCCGAGGACGAGGGTGTCAGCCATAGAGTCGCCGCCGATAGCTGCGCGCTGCGAGGACGACTCCGATCACGGTGAACGCGAGCAGGTAGCCGACGTGTCCGGCCGTACGGGCCCAGGTAGCCGTACCCAGACTGAGGGTGCGGCACAGGTCGACGCCGTGCCACAACGGGGTCGCATAGGCCAGCGCCCGCAGCACGATCGGCAGCTGGGTCACGGGGAAGAAGGTGCCGGAGAACAGGTACAGCGGCATGACGACCCACTTGAACGCGCCGAAGACCGCTCGTGGGTTCCGTACGCCTGCTGCCCAGGCCATCGTCGGCGTGGCGAACGCGAGTCCGGTCAGCGTGGCTGCGGGGATGGCGGCGAGCGACCACCAGGACCTGGTTGCTCCGAAGCAGGCCATCACGGCGACGAACGTGACCGCGCTGAGGGCCAGCTTGAAAGCCATGTAGAGGCTCTGCCCCAGCATGATGTCGGTCGAGTCGAGCGGCGTGGTGACGGTCACGCTGTAGCTGCCACTGGGCATCACCGCGCGGCTCACCGGGAATCCTCCCTCGACGATACCGTTCTGCATTGCCGCAGCAGCAAGCATTCCGGGCGCGAAAAACGCGAGGTAGGTGGCCCCGTGCAGCCCGGCCGGATGGTTGGCGACCACCTTGCCGAGCCCGACACCGATGGCGAGCAAGAACAGCAGCGGGTTGACGACGCTGACCACGATTGTGCCCCGCCAGGTCCTGCGATAGCGGTGCAGCTGATAGCTGAACTCATGCAGGGCGAGCCGAGAACCCTTGCTGGTACGGGACTCTGCCCGCTCGAGGGTGCTCGCGGCCATCAGTCGACCAGCGTCCGGCCGGTCAGTGAGAGGAAGACGTCCTCGAGGCTCGCTCGGCGAACCAGCGAGCTCACCGGCCTGATGCCGAGGCGATGGACGGCGGCCAGCGCAGCCTCTCCGTCACCCGTCGACAGCAGCAGCGCGCGCCGGAGCACCTCGAGCCGGTCGGCGAACCCGGCGGCGAGGATCTTCTCGGCGATCACGCTCTCCGTACCGAACTCCACCCGGAGCTCGAGCACCTCGCGCGACGAGAACCGCTCGATGAGGTGCGCCGGTGACCCCTCGGCGGCGATCTGGCCGGCGTCCAGGACCACCAGCCGGTCGCAGAGCTGCTCCGCCTCGTCCATGTAGTGCGTGGTCAGGATCAGGGTGACACCCTGCTCCTTGAGCTCGAAGAGCCTGTCCCACAGCACATGTCGGGCCTGCGGGTCGAGGCCGGTCGTCGGTTCGTCGAGGAGCAGGATCTCCGGGGAGTTGATCAGCGACCGGGCGATGGTGAGCCGGCGACGCAGCCCGCCGGAGAGCGCCTGGACCCGCTCGCCTGCCTTGTCGCCGAGCTGGGCGAACTCGAGCAGCTCGTCCGCCCTGGTCGCCGTGTCCCGTTTGGACATCCCGAAGTAGCGGCCGTAGATGAGCAGGTTCTCCCGTACGGTGAGCTCGCCGTCCAGGGCATCGTCCTGGGACACGACCCCGAGCCGGGCCCTGATCTGGCGACCGTCCGTGGCGGGGTCCATGCCGAGCACGCGCAGGCTGCCGCTGGTCAGCGGCGAGACGCAGGCGACCATCCGCATGGTGGAGGACTTGCCGGCGCCGTTCGGCCCGAGGAACCCGAAACACTCGCCCTTGTACAGCGAGAAGTCGATGCCGCCGACGGCCGTGAAGCCGGTCGAGTGCCGGTCCCGCGGCGCGTAGCGCTTGGTCAGGCCGACGGCTTCGACGAGTGGGGTCCTCACAGCGCTGAGGCTATGCAGTCCCGGTACGGTGCTGCAAACAGGTAACTGCTTTCCGCAAGACGACGCAGTGCGGCTGCAAGAAGCCGCCAGGTGGCGCGTGGGCGCGGCAGGTGGTGCGACTCGCCGTAGGACACGCCACAACTGCCGCCAGGTGGCGCGTGGGCGCGGCAGGTGGCGCGACGCGCCGTAGGACACGCCACAACTAGCGCCAGGTGGCGGGGTTGGGGGGGTGGGGCAATGAGGCAGCCGGCCGGTCCGTGTGATGGACCGGCCGGCGCCAGTTCAGTGCTGTCCTGCGGAACCCGTCAGGTCATCAGGGATAGCTGATGACCGAGCTGGGCGTGGTGTTGGTCGGTGTCTGAGCACCCGTGTCGTTGACGACGTGGGTGATCGTGCCGACGTTGCCCAGCGACACCGTGACCAGGTTGTGCAGGCTCACGCCGGAGGTGGGCACCTCGTAGGCGTGGTAGTTGTTCACCGACGGGTTGACGTTGAAGTAGCAGTAGCTGCCCCA
>JAWWOM010000213.1:0-3018 GCA_033851655.1 Frankiales bacterium | reverse complement strand
CTCGAGGCCGCCGCCCTGGCCCGCGGCCGTACACGGTTGGTCCTGGACACCGAGACCGGTTGCCATGCCGAGCAGCTGTACGAGCGCTGGGGCTGGTCCCGCGTCGGCACGATCCCCGACTTCGCGCTCAACTGCGACGGGGTCCTCACGGCGACGACCGTGATGACCAAACGGCTCACCGGCTGAAGGACGCCCCGCCTCGAACGGGGACGACCTGCGGCCGGCACCGGGCTACCGTTGACCGCATGATTGTCGCATTCAGCATCAGCCCTGCTGGTTCGGACGACACCGGCGGCGTCGCCGAGGCCGTGGCCGAGGCGGTCCGCGTGGTACGAGCCTCCGGGCTGCCCCATGAAACGAACGCCATGTTCACCAACATCGAGGGTGAGTGGGACGAGGTGATGGCCGTGGTCAAGCAGGCCGTGGACGCGGTCGCCGCGAGGTCACCGCGGGTCGCACTCGTCCTCAAGGCCGACATCCGCCCTGGCTTCACCGGCCAGCTCACCGCCAAGGTCGCGCGGATCGACGCGATCCTCGGCGAGTGACCGTCCTGCGCGCGGAGCTCGACGCCGAACGGGAGGCCGTCCTCAGCCAGATCGCCTCGCTGGACGGGGATTTCGCCACCATCGTCGAGGCCTCGGCCGAGGTGGCGACCGACGACGAGCACGACCCGGAGGGCGCGACCATCGCGTTCGAGCGGGCACAGGTCGACGCGATCCGCACCCAGGCCATCCGCAGGCTGGCCGACCTCGACCATGCCCTCGCCCGGCTGAGCGAGGGCAGGTACGGCATCTGCGAGTCCTGCGGCCGGCAGATCGGCGCCGAGCGGCTCGAGGCGAGACCCGCTGCCCGTACCTGCATCAGCTGCGCCCGCTAACCGATCCCCCCGCTGCCGCCACCGGGGTTGGTGCTGTTCGTCGTGGGTGTCTGAGTCGTGTGCTGCACCGGCGGCCGGGTCGTGGTCCTGGGCGGCGGCGGAGGAGTGGTGGGCGGCACCACGGTGGTCGGCCTGGTCGTGGTCGGCCTGGTCGTCGTCGGCTTGGCCGTGGTCGGCTTGACCGTCGGCTTGGTGCTGGTCCTGGTCGGCTTGACCGTCGGCTTGACGGTCGCCCTGGTGGTGGTCGGTGGCGCCGGAGTCGTGGTCGGCGCTGCCGTGCTGGCCGCCGATGACGTCGCCGCGACGGAGGCCGAGGCACTCGGAACAGCTGAGGCACTCGGCACCGGCAGCGTGGATCCGGTGCTGTCGACCAGCACCGAGACCTTGGAGCCGTGCCAGGTCACGTTGGCCGGCTTGGCGTTCGACGGCAGCGTCACGGACCAGGAAACCGCTTGTTGCAGGCCCGGCTTGAGCAGGAACGAGTCACCGGTCTGGGGCTTCGCCACAGGTGCGAAGGTGCGACCGGTGCGGTCGATCACCCGGGTCGTGCTCGGCTCGACCTGGATCGAGTGGGCGCCGACATTGCCGTAGTAGGCGAGGAACGAGCAGACGGAGCCGCTCGCGGTCGGCGGGGTGCACTGCAAGGTGTCGACCCGGAAGGTCAGCGTGGCCTGATGGAGCCCGTCGACCAGCGAGCAGCCACTCGCCAGCATTGCGGCGAACCCCAGCGCGGCTGTCCTCGGCATCATGCTCATGCTGCTCACGTCAGGCTCACGTCACCGCAACCTTGAGCGCCGGCCCGGTGGCCGCGGCAAAGACACTCGTCGCCGACAGCACGACCCGGATGTGGTAGGTCCCACTCCTGGCGAACCGGAACGAGAACGGGATCACCGAACCGGGCGCTCGGCCGACGCCCAGGGTGTACCAGTGTCCGAGGAACTGGTACTGCAGCGTGACCTTGGTGTTCTTGGGCAGGTTGGTGACCCGGCAGCTGCCCTGGTCGAGGCGGTTCCGCGCCACCGACCTGCCTGCCGTGCACTTGAACGACGGGAGGACGTGCAGCTTGGTGGACGTGTGGCTGCTGCCGTAATAGGGCGGCGTGACCAGCGTCGCCGCGACCGTCGTGTTGACCGCCGGCTTGAAGGCGACCTTGAAGTAGCCGTGCGCGTCGGTCCGGACGTAGACCGTCTTGGGCTTGCCCCTGGCCGGACTCATGACCACCTTGACCTTGACCCCGGGCGCGCCGAGCCGGTTGATCAGCGTCGTGACCCGGCCGGTGTAGGTGACCGGCCGGCCCGCACGCGCAGACTTGGCCGGCACCAGGACGGTCTTGGTACCGCCGTAGACGAAGACCGAGGTCCCGCTCGAGGTACCGATGACGCCCTTGGCACTGACGACGGTCGCGACCAGCGTGTGCCGGCCGGTCAGCCCGACGGTGGACCAGCTGTAGGCCGCGTTGCAGACCCGGGGAGCCGCCGCGGTCGGAGCGCAAGGGATCACACCGCCGAGCGCGGCACCGTCGAGAGTCAGCCGGATCGAGGACGGCGAGTCGGTCTGGCTCGGGTCGACGGTTCCGGTGACGGTGACGGTGGCCGTCCGGTGCAGCGTCGAGCGGGCGGCGGGCGAGGTGATGACCACGGTCGGCGGCGGGCTGACCACGGTGATGGTGGTGATCGGGCTCAGCGCGGTGAACCCCTTCTTGGTCGAGAACTTCGCCTGCAGGGTGTGGGGGCCGGACAGGCCCGTGGTGTCCCACCCGAACGGCAGCGAGCAGGCGCGGGGGGCGGCAGCCGTGCCGGCGCAGGGCTGGGCGGCGGCGGTGGGGGTGCCGTCGATCAGCAGCTGCATCGACGTGGGCGAGTCCTGCTGCTGGCCGTTGACCGTACCGATGGTGACGATCGTGACCGGGCCGGAGACGGTCGACCCGGTCGCCGGCGCGGAGATGCTCGCGACCGGCGGGGTCGTCGTCATCAGGATCGTCTGGGAGGCGGAGGCGTTCTTTCCGCCGTTCGTGGTGAAGAGGACCTTGAGGGTACGGGAGCCGTTGACGCCGGTGCCGTCCCAGGTGAGCGTGGCCGGGCAGCTCTTCCCAGCGGGACAGGTCGCGGTGTCCACTGCGAGGTTGTTGACCAACAACTGCA
>JAWWOM010000208.1:0-23465 GCA_033851655.1 Frankiales bacterium | reverse complement strand
GCTGTTTCCGAGACGACGGGCGCACCCGCTCCGGCCGAGATCGGCCTGGGCGACTCCCTCCGCGCCTACCGTGACAAGGTCCGCGGCGGCGACATCGGCTCGTTGCCCGCCGTGCTCGGCCTGGTCGCCCTCGTCATCTTCTTCTCGGTGGAGCGACCGCACACGTTCCCCTCGGCCTACAACTTCGCCAACCTGATCACCCAGGGCTCTGCCGTCATGGTGCTCTCGATGGGCCTCATCTTCGTCCTGCTGCTGGGCGAGATCGACCTCTCGGCCGGGTTCACCGCCGGCACCTCGGCCGCGGTGATGGCGGTCGTGATGTCCAACCACGGCTGGCCCTGGCCACTGGGCATCCTCGCCTGCCTGCTCACCGGGGCGGTGATCGGCCTGACCATCGGCACCATCGTCACCCGGCTCGGCATCCCGTCCTTCGTCGTGACCCTGGCCGGCTTCCTGGCGCTCGCCGGCGTCCAGCTGGCGATCGTCGGCGAAGGCGGCACGATCCAGTTCACCAGCAAGGCGATCTACAACGTCGACAACGCCAACCTGCCGATCTGGATGGGCTGGCTGCTCTTCCTCATCGTGGTCGGTGGCTTCGCCGGGCTCAGCTACTACCGGATCGTCAGTCGCCGCCGGATCGGGCTCAGCACCCCCAGCCTGGGCGTGTGGGCGGCAAAGTCGGCCGCCCTCGCGGTCATCCTCGGACTGGCGACCGCCTACCTCAGCAAGCAGCGCAGCCCCGGCGCCAGCGCCAGCATCAAGGGCGTTCCCGACGTCGTTCTGCTGCTGCTCTTCCTGCTGCTCACGCTGACCTTCCTGCTGGTGCGCACGCCGCTGGGCCGGCACATCTATGCCATCGGTGGCAACGCCGAGGCTGCCCGCCGGGCCGGCATCAACGTGCCGCTGACCAAGACCTTCTGCTTCGTGATGTGCTCGACGCTGGCCGGCGTGGCGGGCGTGGTCTACGCGAGCAACCTCAACTCCGTGTCCGGGCAGACCGGTGGCGGCCAGGACCTGCTACTCGCCGTCGGTGCAGCCGTCATCGGTGGCTGCAGCCTCTTCGGCGGCCGGGGCCGGATCCTCGACGCCGTCATCGGTGGTCTCGTGGTGGTCGTGATCGCCAACGGCATGCTGCTGCTGAACCTCAAGGACGCCTACGTGCAGATCTTCTCCGGACTGGTGCTGCTGGTCGCGGCGAGCGTCGACGCGATCTCCCGGCGGCGAGCTGCCGCCTCGGGCGGCTGAGCGGCACGGGTCTGCTTGGGACAGCGGTCCGGCGCCGGGGCGCCTAGACTTGCAGGAGACATGACGGACAGCTGCAGGGAGGTGCGCGTGGGCCTGTTGGCCGGCATCCACACGCCCGCCGACCTCCGCATGATCCCCGCCGAACAGCTGCCGGGACTCGCCGCGGAGATCCGCGACTTCCTGGTCGCCAAGGTGTCCCGTACCGGCGGCCACCTCGGGCCCAACCTCGGCGCGGTCGAGCTCACCTTGGCGGTCCACCGGGCGTTCGACTCGCCGCGGGACCGGATCGTGTGGGACACCGGCCACCAGTCCTACGTGCACAAGATCCTCACCGGACGGCAGGCCGGGTTCGAGACCCTGCGGGCCAAGGACGGCATGTCCGGCTACCCCAGCCGGGCCGAGTCCGAGCACGACGTGTCCGAGAACTCGCACGCCTCCACCGCTCTGTCCTACGCCGACGGCCTGGCCAAGGCCTACGCCCTGCGTGGCGAGAGCGACCGTACGGTGGTCGCTGTCGTCGGGGACGGAGCCCTCACCGGCGGCATGTGCTGGGAGGCGCTGAACAACATCGCCGCCGGCAAGGACCGGTCGTTGGTGATCGTGGTCAACGACAACGGTCGTTCCTACGCACCGACGGTCGGCGGGGTCGCGACCCACCTGGCCAGCCTCCGGCTCAAGCCGAGCTATGAGCAGGTGCTCGACGCGGTCAAGCGGGCGCTGCCCAGGACCCCGCTGGTCGGGCCGCCGCTCTATGAGGCGCTGCACGGGGCCAAGAAGGGGCTCAAGGACCTGCTCCAGCCGCAGGTGATGTTCGAGGACCTCGGCCTCAAGTACGTCGGCCCGATCGACGGGCACGACGCCCTCGCGCTCGAGCAGGCGTTCCGGGCGGCTCGCGACTTCGGCGGCCCGGTAATCGTGCATTGCTTGACCACCAAGGGTTTTGGCTACTCCCCGGCCGAGGACGACGAGGCCGACCGGTTCCACGCCGTCAACGTGATCAACCCGGTGACCGGGCTCCCGGTGGACGCCGGGGGGGCCACCTGGACCACCGTTTTCGCCGAGGAGATGGCCCGGATCGGCGACGAGCGCGAGGACGTGGTCGCCATCACGGCTGCCATGCTCGAGCCGGTCGGCCTCGGGCCGTTCGCCAGGGCGCACCCGGACCGGGTGTTCGACGTCGGCATCGCCGAGCAGCACGCGGTGACCTCGGCCGCGGGCATGGCGATGGCCGGCCTGCACCCGGTCGTCGCCGTCTACGCCACGTTCCTCAACCGGGCGTTCGACCAGATGCTGCTCGACGTCGGCATGCACCGGCTCCCGGTCACCTTCGTCCTGGACCGCGCGGGAGTCACCGGCCCGGACGGCGCCAGCCACCACGGCATGTGGGACCTGTCGATCCTCCAGCTGGTGCCGGGCATGTCGGTCGCGATGCCGCGGGACGCACAGACGCTGCGTGAGGAGCTGCGCGAGGCGCTCGCGATCATCGACGGGCCGAGCGCCCTACGGTTCCCCAAGGCCAAGGTCGGCGCCGACATCCCGGCCATCGACCGGGTCGGCCGGATGGACGTGCTCAGCCGCGAAGGTGCACCGGACGTGCTGATCCTCGGGTTCGGGGCCATGGCCGCGACGGCCCTCGAGGTGGCCGACCGGGTCAGGGCCCAGGGCATCGGGGTCACGGTGGTCGACCCACGCTGGGCCAAGCCGCTGGACCCCGCGATCCCGGCCCTGGCGGCCGCCTACAAGCTGGTGGTGACGATCGAGGACAACGGTCGCATGGGTGGCTGCGGCTCCGCCGTCACCCAGCAGCTCCGCGACGCCGCCGTCGACGTGCCGCTGTGCGACTTCGCGCTGCCGCAGGAGTTCCTCGCGCACGGTCGCCGCGACGAGATGCTGGCCGAGGCCGGCCTGTCCGCCCAGCAGCTCGCCCGCCGGGTGGTCGAGGCGGTCGCCCGCCGCGAGCCCGGTCTCCTGCAGTCCGATGGGCTTTCCGAAGGCTCGCCGACCCGTACCGAGTGAGGGTCAGCCGCTCAGCGGAGCCGATGCCTGCTCGGGCAGGTCGGCGGCGCGGCGGACCAGGCCGACCGGTGCGCCGACGGACATGGCGCCGAGCGGCTCGCCCAGCGCCGGGTACGGAGTGTCGATCATGGCCCGGAACGTCTCCAGGTCGACCGGGCGGCTGAACAGGTAGCCCTGGCCGTGCCGGCAGCCCAGGTCGACCATCGCGTGCCGCTGGCCGGCGGTCTCGATGCCCTCGGCGACGACGTCCAGGCCGAGCATCTCGCCCAGTCCCACGATCGCGCCCGCGAGCGGCGGCCGGCTCGACGGCTCCTCCACCCGGTCGACGAACGCCTTGTCCACCTTGAGGATGTCCACCGGCAGCCGGTCGAGGTAGGACAGCCCTGAGTAGCCGGTGCCGAAGTCGTCGATGGCCAGCCGGATGCCGAGCCCACGCAGCGCCGAGAGCTGGGCGGCGACGGTGGCGTTGTCAGCCATCAGCACGCTCTCGGTGATCTCGATCGTGAGCAGGCCGGCACGCAGCCCGGTGCTGCTGAGCACGGCCGCCACCTCCTCGACGATGTCGGTGTCGAGCAGCTGGCCGGCCGAGACGTTGACGTTGATCTGGAAGCCCCCGGCCGGGGAACCGTCCTGCCAGCCGGCCGCAGCGGCGCAGGCCGTCGCCAGCACCCAGCGCCCGATCGGTGCGATCAGCCCGGTCTCCTCGGCCAACGGGATGAACATCAGCGGCGGGATGAAGCCGCGCTGCGGGTGCCTCCAGCGCAGCAGCGCCTCGGCACCCACGATGGCGCCCGTCGCCAGATCCACGATGGGCTGGTAGTTCAGCGAGAGCTGGTCACGGCCGAGCGCCCGCGCCAGGTCGTCCCTGACGGCGGCCCGGTCCAGCAGGCGCTCACGCATCGCCGGCTCGAAGACCTCGACCCGGGCCTTGCCGGCATCCTTGGCTGCGTACATCGCCATGTCCGCCTGCTCGAGCAGCTGCTGCGAGGAGTCGGAGCCGGTGCCGCCGTTCAGGCCGCCGTCCAGGCCGGCCGCGATCCCGATGCTGGCCTGGATGAACACCGGCTGGGCGCCGAACAGGATGGGCTGCCGCATCGCCCGGTTGAGCCTGGCGGCCACCGCCTGCGCCGCGACCAGGCCGCCGCCGGTCAGCAGCACCGCGAACTCGTCACCACCGAGGCGGGCGGCAACGTCGGTCCCGCGTACGCAGGTCTGCAGCCGGTTGGCCACCTGGCGCAGCAGGTCGTCGCCGGTGGCGTGGCCCATCGTGTCGTTGATCAGCTTGAAGTCGTCGAGGTCGACGAAGACGACCGCGATCTCCTCGGGGCTCATGGTCCGGAGCGACTCCTCGAGCCGTTCCCGGAACAGCCGGCGGTTGGCCAGGCCGGTCAGCACATCGTGCAGCGCCTGCTGCCGCAGCTCCGACTGGCTGCCGGTGAGCTTGGCCACCAGCTGCAGGTTCTCCCGTACGGTCAGCAGCTGCCGGCACGAGACGAGCAGCAGGACCACGGCGCCGATCGCGATGGAGCCGACGTCGGGCAGTCGGCCGGAGAGCAGGTCGCGCAGGGCGACTGCGGCGGCGGGGACCACGAGGGCGTACGGGAGCAGGGCCGCGCGCCACTCGGCGCTGTGCACGATCTCGCCGGTTGGCTCGCGCCGCTGGTAGCCGTAGGTCAGGGCCGACAGTGAGCCCAGCGTGAGACCGAGGACCCAGCCGATGTCGGTGACGCCGCCGACGTGGTAGCGGTGCAGCGCCTCGAGGGTCACTCCTGCGGAGTCGGCCAGGGCGAAGGAGAACATGCCGGCGGCGAGCAGGCTGATCGAGATCCGCCGGTTGACCGGCGCCCTGGCAGCGATCAGCACGGCGAACGTGCACAGGGCCAGGTCGGTGATCGGATAGAGCAGGGTGAGCCAGCCGGTGACTCCGGACGCCCGGTGCCGGACGATCGTGTGCAGGGCGGTGTCCCAGCTGACGAACAGCGCTGACGAGGCCACGGTCAGCGCGTCGAGGGTCTGCCGCAGCCGGCCGGACAGCGGCCCGTGGTCGGCGGGGAACAGGGCGAAGCCGACGAAGGCCAACGGCAGGGCGCACAGGTAGAACACCTCGGCCGAGAGGTGCTGGCCCTCGAACCGGTTGAACAGGAAGCCCCGTACGGTGTAGACCGCCGTGCCGAGAAACCAGAACACGAGCGTGGCGGTGAGCGCGAGCCAGGCCTGGCGGTCGCGGCCGCGGGCGCGGCGTGTGGCCGCGCTGAGGGCGACGATGGCGGCCGCGGCCGCGCAGAGCTCGATCAGCTCGGACAGGTGCGGCCACAGCGTGCCGTGATCGACGCCGTGCGAGGCGGTGAACAGAAACGCGGGCACGCAGACGACGCCACCCAGGAGGGTGGCCAGGAACTCCCGCGGCAGATCGCCGAACCGGACAACGCGCACGAGAACCCTATCGGCGGGTCCCGCCGATTGCTGAACGGCTCAGCGGTAGAGCACGTCGCGCAGGTCGGGGCTGCCGGGCGCGGCGTCGCGGAGCACGACCTGCTCGGGGTGGCCGCCCTCGGGCACCAGCGCCACCTCGTCCACGGTCAGCAGCAGCGGGCGGCTGAACCCGCGGTCCGCCGGGTCGGTGAGCGAGGCGGCGGCCAGGGAGAACGCGGGGTCGATGCCGCGGAGGTCGAGCCAGCCGCGGCTGCGCATCGGGACGGCGATGGCACGCATGCCGCCCTGGTCGCCGGCCAGCGCTCCGCGCAGCAGGGCCGATCCGAGCAGCGAGACGACGTCGCAGTCACCCATCGGGCGCAGTGGGTGCCTCGGGTTGCGCCGCCAGCGGACCACTGCCATCGCGCCCATGTCCTCGAGGTAGGACAGCGCGGCCGGCCACCAGCGGGCACTCTCGAGCCCGTAGGCGTTGAGCACGCCCTCGGGCACCACCACGACGTGCTCCGGCCGCCCCGGCATCAGTCCGACGAAGCCGAGGCCCAGGTCCAGCGCCCCGCCGAGCACGTGCAGCTGGGCCCACGGCTCACCGGGGTGCAGCGGGTGACCGACCGGAAGGCCGATCGGCCGGGCCCGCTCGGTCAGCTCGTCCAGGCTGCGCTCCGCGATCCAGCGTCTGCCGAGGAGCCACCGCGCCGTGCGCTGCCGGCCGAGCTCGCTGCCCGCCGGCGCCGATCCGACAGCCAGGGCCAGCTCGTCCCACGTGACGTCGAGCGGCGGCACCCCGTCGAGACGGACGCCATCCTCGACCGGTGAGAAGTCGAGGTCGTGGAGCACCGACGCGCCAAGAACGAACGCGCGCAGGTCGGACCGGCTGAGAATCTCCACTTCAGGACCGTACCTGCAGCGGCGCCCGGCTGGATAGTCCGAACGAGTGAAGCCTGGGGTCACGATCCGGTACGGGGCCCGTTCGCGAGGCCCTCCGGCAGGAACCGGGCCCCGGTGACCCGCTCGGAGACGCCCGTACGGTCGAGGTAGGGCGTGATCCCGCCGAGGTGGAACGGGTAGCCGCCGCCGGTGATCAACGCGAGGTCGACGTCCTGCGGCTCCCGTACGACGCCCTCGTCCAGCAGCCTGCGCACCTCGTCGGCCATCGCCTCGACGGCACGGCGGTGCACCTGCTCGGCGGTCGAGGGCGACGAGCCGACCTGGTACAGCTCGGCGACCCGGGGGTCGAGGGTGCCGTCCTCGAGGTAGAAGCCGCGCAGCCCGGCCTCGACCATCCGGCCCAGGTTCGCGGAGGTGATGAACCGGTCGGGGAACGCCTCGTGCAGCGTGTTCATCACGTGCTGGGAGACGGCCGGTCCGGTGAACCCGATCAGCTGCAGCGGGGTCATCGGCAGGCCCAACGGGTCGAGCGCGTGGTCGGCCACCTCGTACGGCGTGCCTTCGTCGACAGCCCGGGTCACCTCGTTGAACATCCGCATGAAGAGCCGGTTGGTGACGAAGCCCGGCGCGTCCCGTACGGCGATGCAGGCCTTCTCGAGCTCCTTGCCGACGGCGAAGGCGGTGGCGTAGGTCGCCTCGTCGGTGCTCTCGGTACGGACGATCTCGAGCAGCGGCATCACCGCCACCGGGTTGAAGAAGTGGAAGCCGACCAGCCGCTCGGGGTGCTCGAGGCCCTGCGCCATCGCGGTCACCGAGAGGGAGGAGGTGTTGGTGGCCAGCACCGCGTCCGGGCGCAGCACCTTCTCGAGGTCGCCGAACACCTGCTGCTTGACCGCGAGCTCCTCGAACACCGCCTCGATGACGAAGTCGGCGCCGGCGAAGTCGGCCAGGTCGAGGCTGCCGGTGAACAGCCCGCGCAGCCGGTTGGCCTTGTCCCTCGTCAGCCGCCGCTTGGCGACCAGGGTGTCGATCTCGCCGCGGATGTAGCCAAGACCGCGGTCCACCCGCTCCTGGTCGATGTCGGTGAGGATCACCGGGACCTGCAGCCGCCGGGCGAAGAGCAGCGCCAGCTGGCTGGCCATCAGGCCGGCGCCGACCACGCCGACGGAGGTCACCTGGCGGGCCAGCGCCCGGTCGGGGGCGCCGGCCGGGCGCTTGGCCCGCCGCTGCACCAGGTCGAAGGCGTAGAGACCGGCCCGCAGCTGGTCGCCGATCGACAGCTCGGCGCCGACCTGGTCCTCGGCCGCAAAACCCTCGTCGCGGGTGCGGACCCGGGCCCGCTCGATCAGCGCGAGGGCCCGGCCGGGCGCGACGGCCGCCCCCCGGGTGCGGGTCTGGATGACCGCCTTGCCGCGGGCGATCGCCTGGTCCCAGTCGGCACCGGTGTCGACCTGCGGACGCTCGACGACGAGCGCACCGCTCACCACGTCGGCGGCCCACCGCAGCGAGCTCTCCAGGAAGTCGGCAGGGGCGAAGATCGCGTCGGCGATGCCGAGCCCGAAGGCCTGCTGGCCGCGCAGCATCCGGTTCTGGCTCAGCGGGTTCTCGATGATGACCGTGACCGCGGCGTCGGCACCGACCAGCCGGGGGAGCAGGTAGGTGCCGCCCCAGGCCGGCACCATGCCGAGGAAGCACTCGGGCAGGCCGACCGCCGTCACGCCGGAGGAGACGGTCCGGTACGAGCAGTGCAGCGCCAGCTCGAGGCCGCCACCGAGGGCGGCCCCGTTGAGGAAGGCGAACGTCGGCTTGGCGCCCTCGCCGAGCCTGCGGAAGATGTGGTGCCCCACCTCGAGGCCGCGCCGGCCCTGCTCGAGGTCGGTCGCGCCGCCGAGCATCGCCAGGTCGGCGCCGGCCAGGAACCAGAACGGCTTGCCGGTGACGGCGATGGCGTCCACGTCGGCGGCCTCTGCCCGGTCGAGCGCGTCGCTGAGCGACTGCAGCCCGGCGGGGCCCAGCGAGTTGGGTTTGGTGTGGTCCTCGCCGTTGTCCAGGGTGATCAGCGCGAACCGCACCCCGCTGGGGTGGTCGACCAGCCGCAGCAGGGAGCGGGTGACCCGCTCGCCCGGCAGGAGGGGGAGCAGGGTCTCGCGCGTCATCAGCTGGGGCTCCAGGCCGGGTTCTCCCAGATCACGGTGCCGCCCATGCCGAGGCCGACACACATCGCCGTGAGTCCGTACCTCACCTCGGGATGCTCCTCGAACTCCCGCGCCAGCTGGGTCATCAGCCGTACGCCGGAGGAGGCCAGCGGGTGCCCGATCGCCAGCGCCCCGCCGTAGGGGTTGACCCTCGGGTCGTCGTCGGCGATGCCGAAGTGGTCGAGGAAGGTCAGCACCTGGACCGCGAACGCCTCGTTCAGCTCGAACAGCCCGATGTCGGCGATGGTCAACCCGGCCATCGCGAGCGCACGCTCGGTCGAGGGCACCGGCCCCTCGCCCATGACCTCGGGCTCCACGCCGGCGAACCCGTACGAGACCAGCCGCATCCGGACCGGCAGCCGCAGCTCGAGGGCGACCTCCTCGGCCGCGAGCAGGCACGCGGTCGCGCCGTCGTTGAGGCCGGCGGCGTTGCCGGCGGTGATCCGGCCGTGCGGGCGGAACGGGGTGCGCAGCGCGGCCAGACCCTCGACGGTGCTCTCCGGCCGCGGTTGCTCGTCGACGGTGGCCAGGGCCCAGCCCGCCTCGGCGGTGCGCACGGCGACCTCGACCAGGTCGCCCTGGATGCGGCCCTCGGCCAGCGCCTTGGCGTACTTGTGCTGGCTGGCGACCGCGTAGGCATCGGACCGCTCCTTGGTCAGGTGCGGGTAGCGGTCGTGCAGGTTCTCCGCCGTCGCGCCCATGACCAGGGCTGAGGCGTCGACCAGCTTCTCGGAGACGTAACGCGGGTTGGGGTCCATGACCTCGCCGAGGGGGTGGTGCCCCATGTGCTCGACGCCGCCGGCGACCACGACGTCGTAGGCACCGAACGCGATCCCGCTCGCGGTGGTCGTCACGGCGGTCATCGCGCCCGCGCACATCCGGTCGATGGCGAACCCGGGAACCGACCTGGGCAGCCCGGCCAGGATCGCGGCGTTGCGGCCGATCGTCATGCCCTGGTCACCGGTCTGGGTCGTCGCGGCGATGGCGACCTCGCCGATCCGCTCCGGCGGCAGCGACGGGTTGCGCCGCAGCAGCTCGCGGATGGTCCGTACGACCAGGTCGTCGGCTCGGGTCTCGGCGTAGACGCCGGCCGGGCCGGCCTTGCCGAAGGGGGTACGGACACCGTCGACGAAGACGACGTCACGCAGCGCGCGCCGGGCAGCGGTCGGGGGGACGGTCTGCTCTGCTGTCACGGCTCACTCCAGGCGCGGGACCGGTGGTGTCGCCATTATTACTCGCCAGTAACCAGCGGTGGGGGCGTTCCCCGTACCAATTCAGCCGGCGCCGGCCAGGGCGGGGGTCAGCCGGCCGGCGGGGTCAGGTCCTCGGCCGGCACGGGCTCGGCCGGCGGCGCGGCCAGCGCCTCGGCGATCACCCCGGCGGTGAGCTCGACCTGCCAGCGCCGGGCGCCACCGGCGGTCAGCACCGCGGCGATGGCGGCCGGCTCGATCGGCTGGGGCGGTTCCCAGGTGACCCTGCGTACGAGGTCGGGCAGCAGCAGGTTCTCCACCGGCAGTCGGTGGCTCGCCGCGAGCGTGGCCAGCGCGGTGCGGACCCGGGCCAGCCGCTGCGCCGCCTCCGGGTCACGGTCGCCCCACCGGGCGGCCGGCGGCGGCCCGTCGTAGGACAGCGTCGCGGTCGGCAGCTCGGGATCGGGCAGCTTGCCGGCCTGCCGGTAGGCGGCGAGGAAGGTCTGGGCGTGCCGGCGCACACCGCGGCCGGCGAAGCCCGGCACCGCGACCAGCGCTGCCTCGTCGGCCGGCGCAGCCGTCACCGCCGCCAGGATCGAGGCATCGGGCAGCAGCCGGCCCGGGGCAATGTCGCGGCTGCGGGCGATGTCGTCGCGAACCTCCCACAGGGCCCGTACGGCTGCCAGCTGGCGCCGGTTGCGGATGCGATGGATGCCGGACGTGCGGCGCCACGGATCGGTACGGGGCTCCTTGGGCGGGGCCTCGACCAGCGCCGCGAACTCCTCGTGGGCCCAGTCCAGCTTGCCCTGGCTCCGGAGCTCGGCCTCCAGCGCGTCGCGCAGCTCGATCAGGACCTCGACGTCCAGGGCGGCGTACTGCAGCCAGGGGTCCGGCAGCGGACGGCGGGACCAGTCGGCCGCCGAGTGGCCCTTCTCGAGGCGCAGCCCCAGCACCCGCTCGACCATGGCGCCCAGGCCGACCCGTTCGAAGCCGGCGAGCCGGCCGGCCAGCTCGGTGTCGAAGATCCGGGCCGGCGTCATGCCGACCTCGGCCAGGCAGGGCAGGTCCTGGCTGGCTGCGTGCAGCACCCACTCGGCGTCGGCCAGCGCCTCGCCGAGGATGCCCAGGTCGGGGCAGCCGGTCGGGTCGACCATCGCGCTGCCGACCCCGGCCCGGCGGAGCTGGACCAGATAGGCCCGCTGGCCGTAGCGGTAGCCGGACGCGCGCTCGGCGTCGACAGCCACCGGTCCGGTGCCGGCGGCCATCCGCTCGGCGAGCTCGGCAAGTCCCTGCACGTCCACGATGAGAGGCGGCATCCCGTCGCGTGGCGACAGCAGCAGCTCGGGCTCCGGGCCCTCGCCGACGGCGGGGTCGCCGGCACCGGGCGAGGCGTCGGGGTCGGCCAGAGCGTCGGTCACGCTGTCACCGTACGACGGTCCGCCACCGGAAAACGCAGATCCGGCCACGGCCGGCGCGGGTGTCGCGCCTGCCGTGACCGGATGAGGTGTGCTGTCGGGAGCTGTGCGGGACTGCTAGCGGATGACGCCTGCCCGCATCGCGAGAGCAACCATCTCGGCCCGGTCGCCGGTGCCCAGCTTGCGGGCGATCCGGGCGAGGTGGCTCTTGACGGTCAGCGCCGAAAGTCCGAGCTGGTCGCCGATCTGCTTGTTGGACTGGCCGTCGGCGACGAGGCGAAGCACCTCGAGCTCGCGGCCGGAGAGCTGCTCGACACCTTCGGAGGCCGGCGTGCCGCGCAGGCCGACGGCGAGCAGTGAGGCGACCGAGGGGTCGGCGTAGACACCGCCATCGAGCACCCGGCGGACACCGTCGGCGACGACGAGGGGCGAGGCCGACTTCAGCAGGTAGCCCTGGGCACCGGCGACGAACGCCGCCCGTACCGAGTAGGGGTCGTCGGCTGCGGACAGGACGACCAGGCGCGGCCAGCCGGCTGCCCGGAGGTCGGCCAGCAGGTCGAGACCTGAGCCGTCCGGGAGGCCGAGGTCGAGCACGCACAGGTCACGGGGGCCACTGGCATGGGCACGGGCCCTGGCCTCGGCGACCGAGGCGGCCTCCATGACCTCACGGGCGCCCATTGCCGTCAGCCGGCTGACCATGGACTCCCGTACGAGCGGGTGATCGTCCACGACCATGGCCGAGAAACCAGGCGCCGACCCCGGACCAGCCGGGATGCCGGCCCGTTCCACGAGCGCTGTCACCGCTTCCTCCATCTGTGGTGCCTCTCCAGAAGTGTTCCGAACGATGACCTGGGACCACAGGGTCAGTGACCTGTATGTCGGCTGGCCGGTGGTCTGTCTGTAGCGGCAATCGGTCGGGCATTGCTCCAAGTGGAGCATTGATCGTCGGCCATCCTGCGGTGTCGGACAACCCCCTCAGCATGCCATCCAGCATGGAAGGGAGCGGCAAGGTCACTGCAGGTGACATCTGTCGTGGCTGTGAGTCGCCGTGACGCCGACTTTCCTGACTGCTCCATTCGGGGGAAACCGGGCAGATCCCGAAAGTCCGGCAGCCGCCGTGCCGATGGAGAACCCGGAGCCGGATTGCCCGGTGCCGTCAGCTTGTGGAGGTTCGCGTGCCTGCATCGCGGAAGAAGCGACGCTCAGCGACCGTCCTCACGGCGCTCACCGCCCCCACCTTGTTGTTGTCGGCGATGGTTGCGGTCGCCCCCACGGCGTCGGCTGCACCCACGGGGAACGTTCCCTCGGGCCGCGCGGTCGTCGCCCTGACCGGAGTCAGCGCGGTCAGCGTGCCGGGCGTCACGGTCGACGCCGTGCTCTCCTCCATCCACAGCGAGCTCGTCCACGGTTCGGCAGCGGCCCTGCGCCGGTTGGCCGCCGCGCCCGGTGTCCTGGGCGTCGCCGCCGACAAGAAGATCCGCCCCACGGGGTACGGACTGAACCAGAACGGCGGCAGCGCCTTCGCCTGGCAGGGACTCGGTGACGAGGCCGGTCGGCCCGGAGCCGGTGCCGGCGTCCATGTCGCGCTCATCGACACCGGCGTCACGGACAGTGCCTACCTCAACCGGGCGTCCGGCCACCTGGTGGACGCGGTCGACACCTCAGGCTGGGTCGACGGTGGCGACATCACGACCAGCGGCGTGTTCGACGACGGGTACGGCCACGGCACGTTCATGGCCTCCCTGATCGCAGGCGGCGGCTCGGTCAAGGGCGGTCGGACCGTCGGCGTCGCCTCCGGGGCGGTCATCGACGTGGTCAAGGTGGCCGGAGCGGACGGGACGTCCTCCTTCGGCGCCATGATGGCCGGCCTCAACTGGGTCGCCACCAACGCGGCGACCGAGGCCGTGGCCAACCTGTCCTTCGGCCTGTCAGCCGACGAGGTCGGCGGCTACGGCCAGGATCCGCTGAACCTCGCGACCGAGACGCTGCGCTACCTCGGGACCAACGTCGTGGTGTCCGCCGGCAACACCGCCGGTGAGGTGACCGACCCCGGGTTCGACCCGCGCGTGATCACCGTCGGCGCCGCTGACACGCTGGGCTGGTGGCCCAAGCTGGCCCCGTTCAGCGGCAGCGGCGTCATCGCCGGCGTCACCAAGCCCGACCTGATCGCTCCCGGTGTCGGCATCCTCGGCGTGCTGCCGCCCGGCTCGGCCATCGTGGCAGCCAACCCGGCAGCGTTGCAGTCCAACGGCTTCTACAGGGGCTCGGGCACGAGCGAGGCGACCGCCATCGTGAGCGGGCTCGCAGCGTTGGTCGTAGCGGACAACCCGGGCGTTTCCACCGCAGATGTCAAGACCGCGCTGCGTGTCGCCGCCGATCCGATCTACGCTCATGGCGCCGGCGCGGGGCTGGCCAACGTGGTGCATCGGCTAGCCCGTTCGCGTGATGATTGGCGGATGGGTGACGGAGGGGCCCTCGGTGAGGGAACATTTGTCTCCAGCAGCTGGATGCTCAACGGCTGGGGTGGCACCGTCTGGGACTCCAACAAGTGGGGATCGAACAAGTGGGGTTCGAACAAGTGGGCCACGCAGGCCTTCGCCGGCCTCGCTTTCGACAGCAACAAGTGGGCGTCCAACAAGTGGGCGTCGAACAAGTGGGCCACGAACAAGTGGGCGTCGAACAAGTGGGCGTCGAACAAGTGGGCTACGAACAAGTGGGCTGCGACGACCTGGGGCAGCGAGTCCTGGGGAGACGACGGAGGTGATGGCGCATGAGCGGTACCGATAGGCGCGTCCACGCCGCCTCAGCACTGCTCGTCGTAGCCGCCGCGCTCGTGGTCTCGCAGGTCGGCTGGGGCTCGATCCACTGGTGGGCGCTGCCCGTCATGGTCCTGGCCGTCGCGGTCAGCGAGGTCTGCAACATCAAGCTGGCGATCGGCAAGCAGCACTGGATGGTCGCGTTCACGGAGTCGTCGATCTCGGCGGCCTTCGTCTTCGCCCCCGGCTCCTGGAGCGTCGTGGCGATCACCGCCGGCGTGCTGATCGCGATGCGGGCACGTGGCATGAACCCGCTGAAGATGGAGTTCAACACGGCCTCGTTCGCGGCTGCTGCGGCCGTCGGCTGTTGGGTCGCCACGTCCGCCGGCAACGGGGTGTTCGGCGCCTCACTGGGTGTGGGGGCCTTCTGGTTGGTCACCTACCTCGCCGTCGTCGCCATCATCTGGCTGACCGGCGGAGCCACCCGGCTCACCGACATCTTCAACATCTCCGGCGTGCTGAGCGGGTTCAACGCCGCCGCCAACGCAAGCATGGGCCTGCTGGCCGCGTGGCTCACTCTCAACGCCCCGCTCGGCCTGCTCGCGCTCGTCGTTCCCTGCGCCCTGATCTGGGTCTCCTACGACCAGCAGACGCGGCAGGCCCTCGAGACCCGGTTGTTCACCGAGCTGGCCGAGGGCCAGGAACGGGTGTCCGGCCGGTCCATCGACGCATCCGCACGCGTCGTGCTGACGGCTGCAGCCCGGATGTTCGGCGGGGACGCCGAGATGGTCCTGATGACTGCCGAAGGCCCGGTCCGCTACATCGGCGACGACCGCAGCGTGATGCGCGCACGGGTCGAGCAGGACGTGTTCGACGAGGCCTGGGTGCTGCGTGCCCTCGGTGCCCGCGCGGTCACGACCGGCATCGACGAGGGTCGTCCGTACTGCTCCGCGGTCCTGGGCGACGTGCAGGCGCCGATGGCCGTGCTCATCGCCCGGCGCCCGGACGGCGGTCAGCCCTTCGACCGCCGCGAGCAGACGATGGCCGGCGTCCTGATGCGGCAGGCGGCCAGCTGGCTGTCCGTCGCCGAGTTGACCGAGTCCCGCAACGAGGCCATCGAGATGGCAGAGGCTGCCACCGAGGCCGCCCGTGCGCTGGGCGACATGGGTGCCGACACGTGGCCGGCGATGCTCTCGCTCCGCGAGTCCGCGACCAGGCTCAGCCGGTTGGCCACGATGCCCGAGGGTCCCGACCCGGTCGGCGACATCGTGGGCGAGCTGCACGCGGCGGAGCGGGCGGTCGCCTCGCTGCTCGGCGCGATCGCCCTCGCCGCCGACCCGGAGCTGGCCCGCGCCCTGGACAGCGACGAGCTGGCCATGCCCGACGCCAAGCCGGCCCACGTGCCCGACGACGACGTCTGGACGACGACGGGTGTCCTCGAGGTAGAGGTGGCGGACAGTACGCCGTGAGCTCAGCCAGCTTGAGACGTGGTGGTCTGCCGCTCGCCGTCATGGCGAGCGGCGTCACTGCTTTATCGGCCCTTGCGGTGCTCGGCGTCTTCGGCCTCGTGCTGGCCCTCGTCGGCCACCCGCTGTCGCTGGTCGGCTGGCTGGTGGGGATCAGCGCAGGCCTCGCCCCGTCGGCCGTCGCCGGTCTGGCAGCGCATCGGCTCGCCGGGTCCCTGCACCAGCTGACGGACAAGGTCGCCAACCGCCCGCACCTGGCGCCGGTCGGAGAGGCGCGCAAGACGCTGGGAGTGCTGGCCACCACCCTCGAGCTCGGCGAGCTGCTGCACCTGCTCGAGTCGCTGCAGGTGCGGGTCCGGGTCTCCGACGAGATGGCCGAGCGCCAGCGCCGTACCGCCGAGAACGCCAGCGCCGGCATGTACGAGCTGCTCTCCGGCCTGGTCGCCGCCGAGGAGGCCACCCGCGGCCAGCTCTCCGCCGAGCTGCACGACACGGCCGCCCAGTCGCTCATGCTGGCCCGGTCGCTGCTGGCCGACGTGCTGGACAACCTGCCTTCGCCGATGGCGCAGCTCGAGCGCGCGACCGACTACGTCGGCGAGGCGGAGGACCAGGTCCGGGCGGTCATGGCCCGTACCCGGCCGCCGGCCCTGCGCGACGGCGACCTCGCCCGTGCTGTTGCCCACCTGCGGGACGACATGGCCAGCCGGTACGGGCTCCAGGTCGCCCTGAGCTGGCCGCAGCAGCCCTACCCGTTGTCGTTGGTCAGCGCCATCACGGTCTACCGGTTCTTCCAGGAAGCCCTGCTCAACGTGGTCAAGCACGCCGACGGCGACGACGCCACCGCGACGCTGGAGATGACCCAGCAGGAGCTCACCGCCACGGTCGTCGACGCCGGCCCCGGGTTCGACCCGGCGCTGGTCAAGCCGGACAAGGGCCGGCACGTGGGGCTCGGCCTGCTTCGCGAGCGGGCCCGGCTGGCCGGCGGCTCGCTCACGGTCAGCTCGACCCCCGGCGGGTCGACGACCCTGTGCCTGCGGTTGCCGCGAACGGCTACCCAGTCGGGCGGCGCCTTCGGCCTGCGGCCGCAGCCGATGGCCGAGTCCGCACACTCCTGAGCGTCACCCGCCGATGCCCGGCGGCGCCTTCGTGGCCAGCAGGGCGGCGGCCGCATCGGCCGGGATCGGCCGGCCGAACAGGTAGCCCTGGCCGTACCGGCAGCCCATCTCCCGCAGGGTCTGCCGCTGCCCAGGCGTCTCGATGCCCTCGGCGATGACGGTCAGGCCGAGCGCCGCGCCGAGGCTGATGACCATGGCGGCGACCGTGGCCGCCTCCGGTCGGTCCTCGAGGTCGATGACGAAGCTGCGGTCGATCTTGAGCGTCGTCACCGGCAGCCGAGTCAGGTAGCCGAGCGAGGAGAAGCCGGCGCCGAAGTCGTCGATGCTCAGCCGCACGCCGGTTGCGGCGAGGTCGGCGATGACACCCCGGGCGGTCGCCGTGTCGTCCATCAGGGTCGACTCGGTGAGCTCGAGCGCGAGGGACCAGGGCGCGAGGGTCGCCATGCTGGCCTGGACCGTCGACAGCAGGCCGGGAGCGGTCAGCTGCTTGGCGGCCACGTTGACCGACAGGGTCAGCGGCAGGTGGTCGAGCTGCTGCACCCAGGTGCGGACGGTTCCTGCTGCCGTACGCAGGACCCACTCGCCGAGCGGCACGATCAGCCCGGTCTCCTCGGCCAGCTCGATGAACGCCGCCGGCGCCAGGAGGCCGCGCTCGGGGTGCTGCCACCGGACCAGGGCCTCGAACCCGACCAGCAGGTCCTGGCGGGTCAGGTCGACGACCGGCTGGTAGAAGACCCGGAACTCGCCGGCGGCCAGGCCGTGCCTGATCTGCTCCTCGAGGTCGAGCCGGTCGAATGCGCGCTGGCGCATCCCGGCGTCGAAGATCTCGTAGCCGGAGCCGCCGCGGTGCTTGGCCCGGTACATCGCGATGTCCGCGTCGCGCAGGACATCGGTGGGGTGCTCGCCGGGTGATGCGACGACCACTCCTGCGCTGCCGGAGGGGGTGATCAGCCGGTCCTCCAGCCGGACCGGCACGGCGATGGTGGCGAGGATGTGCTCGGCGAGGTCGGCGGCCTGGCCTGGTACGCCCGTGCGGCGGGTGAGGACCACGAACTCGTCCCCGCCGAACCTGGCCACCACGTCCTCGGGTGGCACGGCTGCGCGGAGCCGGCGCGCAGTCGTGACCAGCATCTCGTCGCCCAGCTCGTGCCCCAGCGAGTCGTTGACGATCTTGAGCCGGTCGAGGTCGAGGAAGACGACCACCGGTCCTGGCTGCCCGGTTTCCGGCTCCAGCGCCGCCGTCAGCTGCTCGAGCAGCAGGGTGCGGTTGGGCAGACCGGTCAGGGCGTCGTGGTTGGCCTGGTGGGCGAGCCGGGCGAGCAGGTGATGACGGTCGAGCGTGATGCCGACCAGGTGGCTGGCCCGGTCGATCAGCGAGCTGATCTCTCGCCCGGGCAGCCCCGGCTGCCTCTGGTAGAGCGCGAACGAGCCGAGGACCCGCCCGTTGGCCGGGGACCGGACGGGGAAGGACCAGCAGGCCTGGACGTCGCACTGCGCCGCCAGGTCGTGGAAGACGCTCCAGTGGTCGTCGGCGAACAGGTCCGGCACGACGACCGGCTGGCCGGTACGGACGGCCAGCGCGCACGGCGAGAAGTCGCTGGTCGTCGGCAGCCCGTCGACCTGATCCCGGTAGGCGTCCGGCATGCCGGGGGAGGCGGCGTCGCGGAGCACCGCACCGTCCGGGCCGCCGGTCGTCAGCATGACCGTGCACACGGTGTCCTCGAGCTGCTGCTCGACCCAGAGCACGAGCGCCTCGAGGATCACGCCGACCGGTGCCTCGCTCGCGATCAGCTCGAGCACCCTGGCCTGAGAGCGCTGGGAGCTCTCGACCCGGTGCTGCTCCGTCACGTCACTGGCGACCAGGACGATCCCGCCGATCTCGGGGTCGGCGAGCAGGTTGTTCGCCCGCACCTCGAAGTGGCGTGACCTGCCGTCGGCCAGCAGCAGCCGGACCCGGATCGCGGGGCTGACGCCCGGCCGTTCCGCGATCCCCGCGAGAGCCTCCGCGGCAAGGGACCGGTCGGCCGGATCGACGCGCTCCAGGACGGAGCGGCCGAGCTGCGAGCCGTCCCGGCAGCCCAGGATGCGGCCGGCAGAGGGGCTGCTCTCGATCAGCGTGCCGTCTGCGGAGGTGACGGCCAGGACGTCGGACATGTGCAGCAGCAATGCGCGTTGGCGTCGCTCGCGTTCGGCGAGGCCGCTGGTGGCTGGTTCGTCAGCCGCTGGATGCTCGTTGTCGCTGACCTGCATCGGTCAACTCCGCTGTCGACGGAACGCGACGGGCGCGCCTCTGAGCGCAGTGTGTCACGCCCCGGCTGGGCCTGCTGCGCGACGCGAACCGTCAGGGCCGCAGGACGCGGGCTCCCGCCAGCGAGGCCACGCCGGGGGTGACCGGCGGCACCCCGGCCGCGTAGCAGAGCAGGTCGCACCAGCCGGCGAGGTGGGCGGTGAGGTCGTCCTCCAGCGGGCTCCACGACGCGCGAATCTCCAGCTCGGCCGTGGCGCGCTGCTCGGACAGGGCGCCGAAGCTCTCGGAGCTGGCCCTCGTGACCGTGCCCCCGGCGGCGGTCACCTTGGCTCCGTGCCCGGCGAGGGCTTCGAGCAGCCAGCTCCAGCCGACGCTGCCCAGCATCGGGTCTCCGGCCATGTCGGGGTCGAGATCGGCCCGCACGTAGGCCACCAGCCGGGTGCAGCCGTGCCAGGACTCGTGTCCGTCCGGGTCGTGCAGCACCACCAGCCGGCCGGTCGCCAGGTCGTCGCCGTCCTCGTCGTCGGCCAGGCTGCCGGGGAGCGGAACCGACCCCGAGATCGCGATCGCGTACGGGGCGAGCCGCTGCGGCGGGCGGACCTCGCTCAACCGCACCTCCGGCCGCGGCCGGGCGCCCCGCAGGCTGGCCACGGCGAGGGCGAACGCGGGCGGCTCGGGGTCGGAGGGCCCACCGACCCCACCGGCACCGTTCGGGACGGACATGACGCCAGCGTAGGTCGGCGTTCACCGGCCGCGGTGACGGCGCGCCGCGCGGGCTGCCTATCGTGTAGCCGGTGATCTCCGAGGCGGCCGGTGGCTGAGCTCCTGGCTGTGCTGTCCAGTGTGATGTGGGGTACGGCCGACTTCCTCGGCGGCACCTTCACCCGACGGCTGCGGCCGCTGTCCGTCGTCTCGGTCACCATGCCGGCCGCCGTACCGGTGCTGCTGGGCGTCGTGCTGCTCACCGGCGACTACCGCTCGCCGACCGGCTACCTGCCCTGGGCGCTGGCCAGCGGGCCGGTCGGTCTGCTGGCCGTCAGCTCGTTCTACCGGGCTCTGGCCACCGGCACGATGGGCGTCGTCGCCCCGGTGGCGGCGACCGGTGTGGTCGTGCCGTTGGTGGTCGGGCTGGCCCAGGGTGCGACGCCGTCCCCCGTACAGCTGGCCGGGCTGTTCCTGGCAACGGCCGCGACGATCGGGGTGAGTGCCTCGGGCCGGGTGCGGGAGGAGAGGTCGGCCAGGTTGCCGCTGGTCCTGGCCTTCGTCTCGGGTCTCGGCTTCGGGTTCGTGACCGTCGGCATCGGTGAGGGCTCGCACTCCTCGGTGCTGATGACGCTGCTGGTGATGCGCGCGACCTCCTCGACGGTGCTGCTGCTGGTCTGGCTCGCGTTGCGCCAGCGGCCGGCTCTCGCGAAGCGCGACGTCGGGGCGCTCTGGCTGGTCGGGCTGATGGACGCCGGCGCGAACGCGGTCTACGGCTCCGCCGTACGGCTCGGGGTGTTCGCCATCATCGTCGTGCTCGGCTCGCTCTACCCGGCCGCCACGGTCCTGCTCGCACGGCAGGTGCACAAGGAGCGGCTGAGCCGGCTCCAGCTGGTCGGTGTCCTCGCGCTGCTGGTCGCGGTGCCGATGATCGCCGCCGGTTGAGCCGGGCCCGACACGCCGGGACGGATGCCGGTCCGGCCGCGGACCGCGTGACACCGTGGGACCGAACCGCTGCGACCAGGGAGGTGCACGATGCTCGACCATCTCTACTGCCCCGTCTGTCACGAGGACACGGAGGCTGAGCTGCTGCCGTGCCTGGACGGCCACAACGGGGACTGCGCAGAACGGGTGTGCACCGCGTGCAGCACCGCGATCTTCGCCGGTGTCGTCCCGCTCGAAGGCCTTCGCCGCGCGTCCTGAAAACCCGCGTGGGAGCATCGGACGAGTGACGATCACCCCTGCCGCCGCCGCCCCCGTGCACCCCGGCCTGGCCGACAGCGCCTTCCTGCTCGCCTGCCGGCGCGAGCCGGTGCCGCACACCCCGGTCTGGTTCATGCGCCAGGCCGGGCGCTCGCTCCCGGAGTACCGCAAGGTCCGGCA
Organism: Frankiales bacterium; assembly: GCA_033851655.1. Taxonomy (GTDB): domain Bacteria; phylum Actinomycetota; class Actinomycetes; order JAWWOL01; family JAWWOL01; genus JAWWOL01. Next base: position 2,416 of record JAWWOM010000208.1, on the reverse strand, counting down.
GGGGATCGCGATGCTCGACTCCTGCATGGATCCGGCCCTGGTGCACGAGATCACGATGCAGCCGGTTCGGCGCTACGGGGTGGACGCGGCGATCTTCTTCAGCGACATCGTGGTGCCGCTCAAAGCCAACGGCTTCGGCGTGGACATCGTGCCGGGGGTCGGGCCGGTGGTTGCCGAACCGGTCAGGAGCCTCGCCGACCTGGACCGGCTGCCGCAGCTGGACCCCTCGGCCGTCGGCTTCGTGACCGAGGCGATGGGCACCCTGGTACGGGAGCTCGGCGCGACGCCGTTGATCGGCTTCGCCGGCGCCCCGTTCACCCTGGCCAGCTATCTGATCGAGGGCGGCCCGTCGAAGAACCACGAGAAGACCAAGGCGCTGATGTACTCCGGGGACCCGCTGTGGCCGGCGCTCCTCGACCGGCTCGCCGACATCACGCTGGCGTTCCTGCGCGTGCAGGTGGCGGCCGGGGCATCGGCTGTGCAGCTGTTCGACTCCTGGGCCGGGGTGCTGTCGGCGCGTGACTACCGGCAGTACGTGATGCCCGCGAGCGCCAAGGTCCTGACCGGGCTGGAAGGCCTCGGCGTGCCGCGTATCCACTTCGGGGTCGGCACCGGCGAGCTGCTCGGCCTGATGGGCTCGGCCGGTGCCGACGTCGTCGGCGTCGACTTCCGGCTGCCGTTGGACGAGGCCGTCCCGCGGGTCGGAGCGGGTCGCGCCGTGCAGGGAAACCTCGACCCGGCAGTGGTTTTCGCGCCGTGGGAGGCGGTCGCCGGCCAGGTCCGCCGGGTGCTGGCGGACGGCCGCGCCGCCGAGGGGCACGTGTTCAACCTCGGCCACGGCGTGTTGCCCGACACCGATCCTGACGTGCTCGCCCGGATCGTCGACCTGGTGCACGCCGAGTCCGGCAGCCTTCGTCAGGGGTGAACCACTTCAGGCGTCCCGTCGTCAGGTCGAGGACGGGTCGCCGACCGAGGCCAGGAACAGCGGGGTGTGCGTCGCGACGTCCTGGAGCAACAGCAGGAACGGCCGGTCGAAGCTGAGCGCGTGGTCCGGTTGCGACTCGGCCGACCCGGCCACCACGACGCCGGTGGCACCGGCTGCCACCGTGCCCAGCTCGTCGACGGTCATTACGTCCTTCTGCACGACCCCGGTCACCCTCGAGGCCCCCAGCCCGGGGTAGTCGCCGATCAGCGGTAGCCCCATCTCACCGAACGTCTTGAGCAGGTCGTGGGTCTGGTCCAGGTGCATCCGCGGCAGTGCGACGGCGGTCTGCCCGTTGGTGGTCTGCGTCAGGGCGTTCAGCTCGGCCGTCGTGGGCAGCGCGCAACCGGTTGCGCCCTTGGGCGGCAGGATGGCGACCGCCTGCAGCGTGCCTGAGCCGTAAGGGATCTGAGCAGCCTGCCAGCCCCCTGCGGAGCTGTAGTCCGCCGGCTTCGCGGAGTCCATCAGGTGCACCTGCTGTGGCCCGGTCGAGGTCGCGAAGGGTGACTGTGCCTGGCGCAGCAGGAAAGGCTCCTGCCATTGTGCCTTCAGCACGATCGCGTTCGTCAGCACCGCCGTCGTCGTCGGGTCCACCGGCTGGTCGAACAGCTTGGGAATCAGGCCGTCGGTGTCATTGGCCACCTGCTGGTTGATGGTGTCGGTGGCGACTTGCGCCTGATGCTCAAAGTCCAACGTGTGCAGGCTGGCCCCGTACGCGGTCCGGACGTCGTCGAGGTAGTGGGAGGTCGGCTGGTTGCCGACGGCCGGCCAGACCCGGTTCGACTCCCGTAGCGTGTCGCCGTTGCCCGTGGCCAGTCCGTCCAGCGCGACCCGGTGGTCGTGCACGGCTGCGACGACCGCCGGGCTCCAAACCGGTAGGTGCAGCAGGGCCGCCAAGGCGTTGACGGTGTCGCCGGCAGCGGAGGCGTCGAGCAGACCGAGGGCGTCGGCGGCGCTGGCGGGCGACACGATGGTGTTGGGACCGTCCTTGCCACAGAGCTTGGCCATCAGGTCGAGACCGAACTGCTGCTGGGCCACCGCGACGTCCTGACCCGTCAAGGTGCCCGGTTCCAGCTGCTCGACCTGACCGGCCAGCACCGCCGGGATCGCCCGCGGAGCAACGCTTTTGGCCTGACCGCAGCCGGCAAGGAGCATGGTGGCGACTACGCCGATGGTGACCGTCGTACGGGACCTCATGGCGTGGCCTGCCCGACCGGGCCTGCGGGCCGACGGTTCCTCAGCCAGACCCGCCGACCCCACCAGCCGAGCAGGGCGAGGACGAGGACGAGACCGAGGAAGGGCAGGATCGCGCCGACCACGGTGGCGACGGCGATCGCCACGGTGGCGAACCCGCGGCCGCCGGCCTTGAGGCCGCCCATGAACCCGTGGATCGGGTGGTGCTTCTTGGGGGTCGGCTTCGGCTTGGGCGGCACG